>CALXEL010000022.1 GCA_944387315.1 uncultured Clostridia bacterium | reverse complement strand
GGTTACAGGCAACAAATTCCCAAAAAGGAAATTTTTCCAACTCAATGTCAGCACATCCACTCCCTGAGCCAATGCCAACCCGCTCAACTCCGGATCTGACAACGCAAAAATGCCCGCGGGAATATAGTACATGTTGGCTACACAGTGCTCAAATCCACACAGTACAAAAAGTAAAACAGGCAAATAGATAGCAGCTACTTTATCCACCGGTGACTGGCCCGAATAGCCCATCCAAACAGCAATACATACCAAAAAATTGCAAAAGATCCCCAACAAAACAGCCTGGGTAAAATCCAAAGAAGATTTCGTAGCGGCCACTTGTATGGTATAAACCCCCAAAGCACCAGAAAAAAGATCCAACTGGCCACTGTACAAGATCGCCCCCGCTGTCAGGATACTACCTGCCAGATTACCCAAATAAGCCAAACAGAGACAGCGAACCATGGCAAGGGGAGTAATACGTCTTTCCAATACAGGCAAAATCAAAAGGCAATTGCCGGTAAACAGCTCGGAGCCCGCCAGCAAAATCATAGCCAGTCCCGCCGGGAAAACCAAAGCAGACATTAGTTTAGCCACTCCCGGATTGGAAATCATACAGCTGGCCGTATTGGCTCCTACCGCCGCCAGAGACACAAAAACACCGGCCAAAAAGCTCAGGCCCAACAACTTACCAGTAGAAAGCCCGGCTTTACGGCAACCAATTTCCACATACTGCTTGGCAATATCACCTGGTGAATAAAACATGTCTCTTTTCTCCCTTCCCCGCTCAAGGTATATTTGGATCAGGATTTTTCCTATAAAAACAGGGATGCCGCCTGACAGGTTTTTGTTCCTGCTGCGTCATCCCCGTCGGTCGTAAAATCTTTGGGATTACCGGTTTTCTTTTCCAGTCAGCCTCCGGGCGGCTTTCACCACATGGCTGGCCAAAATCGAGGTGGTAACTGCCCCGACACCACCGGGCACAGGGGTAATGAGAGAGGCTTTTGGCGCCACTGCGTCAAAGTCCACATCTCCACACAATTTCCCATTCTCATCCAGATTGATGCCCACATCAATCACCACAGTACCTTCGCTGATGTGATGCTCCCCAATCAATTTGGGAACCCCGCATGCTACCACTACAATATCTGCTTCCCGGCACTCCTTTGGCACATCCTTGGTATAGATGTGGCAGAGGGTCACAGTGGCCTCCCGGGCCAGCATCAACATTGAGAGAGGTCTTCCCACCACCAAACTAGCACCCACTACTGCCACGTTTTTGCCATGGAGGTTTACTCCCGCGTAATCTAGGATCTCCATTACTGCCTTGGCAGTACAGGGAGCAAAGCCGGAATCATCACAGGAAAAAACCTTTGCCAGATTGATGGGGCTAATACCGTCAATATCCTTGTCAGGGTTGATCTGATTGCGTACCGGGGTCTCATCCAACTGAGGCGGCAGAGGACGAAGCAACAGTATGCCGTGAACCGAAGGATCGTCATTGACCTTGGAAAACGCCTCCAAAAAAGCCTGTTGGGTAATATCCCCCGGCAAGGTCACCAGCTGGCAGGCAATTCCTACGCTTTCCAGCCGCTTGACAGCTCCCCGCTCGTAAGAAATATCGTCAGGATTGTCCCCCACCCGAATAATGGCGGCTTTGGGTACGATCCCGTTCCATGAGGCAATCTCCTCCGCTGTTTGGGCGTTGAGGGCTTTCGCTACGTCGCTTCCTTTGATGACTGTCATCGAATCGCCTCCTCCACTGTCCGATAAACCTGATCGGCCAAAGCTGTGCCTTGTGCTATCAGTTCATCCGCTTTTTGATTATACTCCTGGGCCAAGGACTGGTGCTTCATCAGTTTGGTATTGATAAAGACATTCATCGACGCTCCCAGCAGGGCAGAACGCAATAGCTGCACCCCTACCCCTACGTCGCTGATGGCAATACGGGAACCTTTACAGGCCATTTCCTGCTGTAGTTTAATACCTTCCACTGCCTTCTCCATAATGGCTAAAGGAACCAGACTGGCCTCCCGCAGCGCCTGAGCCATAACCTGATCCCGATAGGCAATTTCAGCCGGGGTAGTTTTGGGCAGCCCATAGGCTTTGGAGAGGGGCTCAAATGCTCTGGCATCTTTCTCCACCAGTTCTTTGAGCTCCTGAGTCAGCCTGGCGGACTGCTCCAACAGCCGCCGGATATCCTCCTCTACCGCCTGGTATTTCTTTTTGCCCAGGGTTAAATTGCCCACCATACTTCCCAAAGCCACGCCCATAGCGCCAACCAGGGCACTGGCTCCTCCGCCTCCCGGTACGGGAGCGGAGGAGGAAAGAGTCTCAATCCATTGGTTACAGCTCTGTGTCAACATACTTTTCTCCTGTTAAAACAATCCGGAAATATTGCCGTTCTCATCCACATCGATCTTCTCGGCGGCTGGAACCTTAGGCAATCCGGGCATGGTCATAATGTCACCGGTAAGAGCTACGATAAAGCCCGCGCCAGCCGATACCTTTACATTGCGCACTGTAATGCGGAAACCTGTGGGCCGGCCGGTCTTGGTCTGGTCATCCGACAGCGAGTACTGGGTTTTTGCCATACAAATGGGCAAATTACCAAAGCCCAGACCCTCCAGTTTAGCGATCTCCTTGGAGGCAGCAGAAGTGAAGTCCACCCCATCGCCACCATAAATCTCGGTGACGATCCGGTTGATCTTTTCTTTGATGGGCAGGCTGTCCTCATAGAGGAAGTGGAAATTCTTGCTCTCGCCAGATTCCACCAGACGGATTACTTCTCTTGCCAGCTCTTCTCCGCCTTCTCCGCCTTTGGCCCAAACCTCAGAAAGAGCTACCCGAACACCGTAGGCTTTACACTGCTCCTCGATCAGTTTCAGTTCCTCCACATCATCGGTGGGGAACCGGTTGATGGCAACTACCGCGGGCAGTCCAAATTTCTGGGTAATATTTTCAATATGCTTGAGCAGGTTGGGCATTCCCTTGGCCAGTGCATCCAGATTCTTGGTTCCCAGCTCGGTTTTGGGTACGCCGCCATGCATTTTCAGGGCTTTAACGGTAGCCACAATGACTACTGCCGAGGGAGTCAAACCGGCCTTACGGCATTTGATGTCGATGAACTTCTCAGCACCCAGGTCAGCGCCGAAGCCAGCCTCGGTCACTACATAATCTGCCAGCTTCAAAGCGGTTTGGGTCGCGATGACGCTGTTGCAACCATGGGCAATATTGGCGAAGGGCCCGCCATGGATAAAGGCTGGGGTGTGCTCCAGAGTCTGTACCAGGTTGGGCTTGATGGCATCTTTGAGCAAAGCGGCCAACGCACCCTGGGCCTTGAGCTGGCCAACGGTGACGGGAACTTCGTCCCGGGTATACCCTACAATAATTCTGGACAGCCGGTCCTTCAGGTCATTGATGTCCGATGCCAGACAGAGCACCGCCATAATCTCGGAAGCTACGGTGATATCAAAGCCGTCTTCCCGGGGAACGCCATTGGTTCTGCCGCCCAAACCATCGGTCACATAGCGCAGCTGACGGTCATTCATACCCACGCAGCGCTTCCAGGTAATTCTGCGGCTGTCAATACCCAGGGCATTACCCTGATAGATGTGGTTATCCAACATGGCCGCTACCAAGTTGTTGGCGGCACCAATGGCATGGAAATCACCGGTGAAGTGGAGGTTGATGTCCTCCATGGGAACTACCTGGGCGTATCCGCCTCCAGCGGCACCACCCTTTACGCCAAAGACCGGCCCCAGGGAAGGCTCTCGAAGAGCAATGATAGTGCGTTTGCCAATCCGGCGCAGAGCGTCACCCAAGCCAACTACTGTGGTGGTTTTGCCCTCGCCCGCAGGTGTGGGATTGATGGCGGTCACCAGAACCAGTTTGCCCTGTCCCGCTGTTTTAGGGAGCTTGTGAATATCTACCTTGGCTTTATATTTGCCATACAGCTCCAAAGAATCCCCATCCAGCCCCAATGTTTTGGCTACTGTTTCAATTGGCTCCATAACCGAAGCCTGTGCAATTTCAATATCACTTAAAAAACCCATCTTAATTCCCTCAACTTTCTGTCTCGCAATCTCTGTGTTAAAGACACTATCACAGTCTATTTAACACACTCCGACGGTTCGATTATATCACAGAAAATCTCTAGAAAACAGTATCAGAATGTTCAAAGATTTTTCCGTTTTTCGTATAAAATCAATCAAACTTTAAAACATTAAAGTGCATTATGCTTTATCATATTAGAGTAATAACTGAAAAACTTGGTCAAATAGACGGAAAAATCAGCGTTTTAAAGGGAAAATCCCAGTGTTTCCATCAAACAATTAGTCGTCAAAGGAACCTGCGGGATACAGGGGGAATTTGGCAATGAGAGCTTCCGCCTGGGCTTTGCAGGCCTTCAGATTCTCCTCGTCCTCCGGTGCGTTGGCTACCTGATTCATAATGGCGGCAATCTGTGCAATCTCTGGCTCCTTCAGCCCACGCTGGGTGGTGGAGGTCAAACCGATACGCACACCGCTGGTGACAAAGGGCTTCTCCGGATCAAAGGGGATCATATTTTTGTTGACGGTGATGCCCACCTGCTCCAGAGCTTTTTGGAATTGTTTGCCAGTGAGGCCCTTGGGACGCAGATCCACCATAACAATATGGTTATCGGTGCCGCCGCTGACGATTCTAAATCCATAGGAGGCCAGTTCTTCTGCCAGTTTCTGGGCATTTTTCACCACCTGCTCCATAATGGCCCGGAATTCTGGTGTAGCAGCATAGCCCAGAGAATAAGCTTTGGCAGCAATTGTATGTAGATGGATGGAACCCACACTGCCTGGGAATACACCCTTATCCAGCTTCTTGGCATACTCAGCCTTACACAGAATCATACCACTGC
>CALXEL010000021.1 GCA_944387315.1 uncultured Clostridia bacterium | reverse complement strand
AAAAAGATTCCCTGTCCCAAGGACAGGGAATCTTTTTATTTCTTAAAATACAAAAACAGTTTTGAATTTGGAAATACACTTGCCTATTAAACGGGACCAGCAGAATAGTTAGGTGCCTCTTTGGTAATATAAATGTCGTGAGGATGGCTTTCCTTGAGGCCCGCTCCAGTAATACGAACAAATTGAGCTTTGGCGTGGAGGTCACCAATGGTATGGCAACCGCAATAGCCCATACCAGCCCGCAGACCACCCAGCAGCTGATACACAGAATCAGAAACCGGACCTTTAAAGGGAACACGTCCCTCTACACCCTCGGGAACCAACTTCTTATTGTCCTCCTGGAAGTAGCGGTCTTTGCTGCCATTGGCCATAGCGCCCAAAGAGCCCATACCACGATATACCTTAAAGCTTCTGCCCTGATAGATCTCCACCTCACCGGGAGCTTCCTCGCAACCAGCCAACAGAGAGCCCAACATAACCACATTGGCGCCAGCTGCCAGAGCTTTTACAACATCGCCGGAATATTTAATACCACCATCAGCGATGACAGGAATACCATACTTGGCGGCCATGCAGCAGGAATCATAAATGGCGGTAATCTGAGGTACACCAATACCAGCTACCACACGAGTGGTACAGATAGAACCAGGACCAATACCTACCTTAATGGCATCAGCGCCAGCTTTAATCAAATCCTCGGTGGCTTCAGCGGTAGCAACATTGCCTGCGATCAATGCAACATTGGGGAATGCCTCTTTTACCTTACGAACGCAATCCATAATGCCCTGGCTGTGTCCATGTGCGGAATCCAGAACCAAAACATCTACCTGGGCTTCTACCAGTGCCTTTGCACGCTCCAAAACATTGGCGGTTACACCAATGGCAGCACCGCAAAGCAACCGGCCATTTTTATCCCGGGCAGAATTGGGATACCGTACCGCTTTTTCAATGTCCTTAATGGTAATCAGTCCCTTTAAATGGCCCTGACTATCTACTATGGGAAGTTTCTCAATCTTATGTTTCCGCAGAATTTCCTGAGCTTCGTCGAGAGTGGTGCCTACCGGTGCGGTGACCAGATTTTCTTTGGTCATAACCTCACTGATTTTCATATTGTAATCTTTTAAGAACCGCAGGTCACGGTTGGTGAGGATACCAACCAATTTGCCTTTCTCATCACAGATGGGTACACCGGAAATTTTGTATTTGCCCATCAGCTCATCGGCGTCAAATACAAAGTGTTCAGGAGAAAGATAAAAAGGATCTACAATAACGCCATTTTCCGAACGTTTTACCTTATCTACCTCATCGGCCTGCTCTTCAATGGTCATATTCTTATGAATAATACCAATGCCGCCCTCTCTGGCGATGGCAATAGCCATGGGGGATGTAGTAACAGTATCCATAGCGGCTGTCATAATGGGGGTATTGAGCTTAATATCCCGAGCCAGTATGGTTGAGACATCCACCTCTTTGGGCAGTACATCACTCTTTGCCGGTATCAACAGAACATCGTCAAAGGTGAGTCCCTCTTTTACAAACTTCTGTGAGTAATCGGTCATCAACATCTGGTTTGGCACTCCTCTCAAGCTGTTTTTGTTTTTCTGTATTTTAAAGTTATTTTTACTATTCTATCACCAATTGACTAGTTGTTCAATAGACATATTTCATATATTTTTTTCACTCTTAGCTAAAAAGAGAGCATTCTTGCCAATCAGTACTCCGCAGCCAAATCCAGTTCTTCTTTTTTGGGCGGATAAAAGGAGATTTTGCTTTCAAAACAGCATCCGGCTTCCTTTTCTCCTACTACATAGTAGCAGCTATCCTCTCCCTCTCTGGATGTGATATGCACACAATCCCCCAAAACCGCCTCTCTGTGGTATTGGATAAAAAATGTCTCCATCTCCTGGCCGGTTATTACCTCATAGGGCAAGGCATCTGTAATAATATCCGCGTAAACAGTATTGTTCATATGGTGATTGATATCAATATCACTGTACATCACCAGGTGCTCCCCCTGCCAGATCACCGGTCCTGACACTTTGATCCGCTGATTGCCATAGTCACCTGTCATCTGTTCCTGTGGCGGCACAGCGGGCAGGGTATGGCGAAACTCCTGAGGACGGACGATTTTTCGGCTTTCTGGGTCCATCAGCAGCCAGATGGTTTGTACCTCAATGAGCTTTTCTCCACTGTCGGAGGCAAAGGTGACCTCTCTAAGGAATTGGGCTCCCCGAGTCCCCTGAGGACTACTGTATACTGTGATTTCTTCATCGGAAACTGGCATACGATAAATCTTCATCCCCAGTTTGGCCAGTACAAAACACTGTTTTTCTTCCCACAGTTTTTCATAGGTTAAACCCATTCGGTCCAGCTGTTCGGTTCCAATCTGTTGCACATGCTTTAACACAAAGGAAAGCCGCATTTTATCGTTGACATCACATTCATAATAAGGTACTTGAAATTTCATGGTATAGCGATGGATACGCTCCATGGGACTCCCCTCCCTTCTTTTACTCTTGATGGCTTATCTTTTTTATTTGTGACCCGCCAAACGATAGGCAATCTCGTTGAGCTCCTCTTTCGAATAGAATTCAATGGTGATTTTGCCTTTTTCCCCTTTGATTTTCTCTATTTTTACCTTGCGGGCCAATTCTTCCGCCAACGCCAATTCCATCTCCCGATAGAAATTCTCTCCCCAGCTGCCCATTTCCCCTTCCTTAGGAGCCTTTTGAGAGGGCCTGGGTTTATCCTTTTGCCGGTTGGAAAGGAGTTTCTCGGTTTCTCTCACCGATAGGCCCTGCTTTATAATCTGTTGGGCCAGTTCTTCCATGATGCTCTCCTGTTCAGCGGCCAGCAGGGCACGTCCATGTCCTGGACTCAGCTGTCCCTTGCGCACCATCTCTCCAATATTTTTAGGCAGAGTCAACATCCGCAGGGCATTGGCTACCGCCGGACGGGATTTTCCTACCCGTTGTGCCACCTGTTCTTGGGTAAAGCCATAGGTGTCCATCAGCTCCCGGTAACCCTGAGCTTCTTCCATAATATTCAGGTCTTCCCGCTGAAGGTTCTCAATCAACGCCAATTCCATTGTTTGGCCATCTGACATCTCCCGCACCACTACTGGCACTTCGGACAAACCTACCATCCGGGCAGCTCTCCATCGTCTCTCCCCCGCCACAATCTGATAGCGGCCATTGGCCATGGGCCGCACCAGTAAAGGCTGGATCACACCATGCTCTCGAATGGAGTCCGCCAACTCAGCGAGAGCTCCATCGTCAAAATCCTTCCGAGGCTGGGCTTTGTTGGGCTCAATCTCACTGATCCGCATGGTGGACGGCGCAATATCTTCGGTATTATTATCAACAAACAGAGCTTCCAGGCCTTTGCCCAATCCGCCCTTTCTTGGTTTTGCCAAATCGGTTGCCTCCTTTTAATTGTTCTCAAGGAATTCCCTTGCCAATTCCTCATAGGCTTTGGACCCTTTGGACGCCCGGTCAAAATATAAGGCTGGCTGGCCAAAACTTGGGGCCTCTGACAGGCGTACATTCCGGGGAATGACGCTGCGATACACCTTTTTAGGGAAAAATCGCTTTACTTCCTCTACCACCTGTAAAGTAAGATTCAGCCGGCCATCATACATGGTCAACAGCACCCCCTCCACCTCAATGGTGGCGTTATAAAGGCGCTTTACCTGCCGCACAGTCGCCATCAACTGGGAAAGTCCCTCCAAAGCATAATACTCACACTGAATAGGAATCAGCAGGGTATCACAACAGGTCAAAGCATTGAGGGTAATCAATCCCAGGGAAGGAGGACAATCTATAAAAATAAAATCATACTCTTTTTTTATAGGTGCTATACTCTGCTTCAGGCGCAGGATTCGATTTTCCAACTGAGCCATTTCCAGCTCCGCTGCTGCCAGTGCCATACTGGAGGGCAACAGATCCACGCCCCGAAAGGTAGTTTTTACAACAGCGTCCCGGGCTTTTACCTCCCCCACCAACAGGTCATAGGTGGAGCTTTCTATTTCCCGCTTGTTGACTCCCAATCCACTGGTGGCATTTCCCTGGGGGTCCGCGTCAATGAGCAGTACTTTTTTGGACAAATCCCCCACCGAAGCGGCCAGATTGACCGCTGTTGTGGTTTTGCCTACCCCTCCCTTTTGATTGGCTATGGCAACAACTTTTCCCATGGTATTTTCCTCATCCATTTCTTTATCTGTAGAATTTCTTTTTTACTTTTTCATTATAGCATAGGGTTTTGGCTTTTAAAAGAGCTCATGAGCCTTATCCTTTTGAAAATGTTTCACGTGGAACATTTTCAGTTTCTCTTCAATTTGTTTCACGTGAAACAATCGATTTTTCTATAAAAGAAAAAGCCGGAAGAAACGCTTCCGGCTGCAACCAACTCATAAAGAAAATACAAATTATCTCTGGTAGGTCAATACAGTTACCCGAGGGGCCATACCTTTTTCAATGGAAATGGTATCCTCGGTGCGGTACTCCACATATCCGCAAAGGTCGAGAAAATCCTTTAGGGTACCAATCACATCATAACCAAACTGCTGGGTACGATAGTGCATGGGAATGGTAACCACCGGCTTAATTTTTTCCATGACCTCAATGGCCTCCTTAGGGCCTATAGTATAATAACCACCCACTGGGATGAGCAAGGCATCTACACCTGCCAATTGTTCCAACTGGGAATCGGTGGGCATACAGCCTAAATCACCCAAATGGGCCACACGAATTCCATGGGCAGTAAAAATATGCATACGATTGGGACCACGTTTGGTTCCCTGGGCATCATCATGCCAGCCATCCAAGCAGGTCACAGTAAAGGGAGAATTCTCCTTAGGTGAAACCCGTACCGCAGCGGTATATCCATGATCCCCATGGTCATGGCTGCAAAAAACCTCATTGGCAGTCAGGGAAAGAGGTTCATACCCTGGAACTGATCCTGGTTTATAGGGGTCCACAACAATCCGGTATCCATCCGCTGTCAAGGCAAAACAGGAATGTCCCAACCACTGTACTGTAATTTTCGCCATAATATCTCTCCTTTACCCTCCATTTTGATTTTCTCTATTTATCAGTATAGCCAATTTTTTACTTTAATGCAATGTCAGGGTCAATTTATTTTGTACAGAAAACCAAAAGAGCCGCACCTGTCAGGGCGGCTCTTTTGGCAATCAGCTCAGGATACATTTATAGCACAAGACAGGCTTGCGGCTACGCGCTGTGGAAGCGGCTTTTTTTGTAGGCCGCTGACTTGGGAATCCGGATGGTATAGGAGATGGTATCCTGGTCTTCACTTTGTACCGAATCCACTGGTATACCAGCCTGTACCATAGTGTCGATGGCTTTATTGACTGTATTCAGGAAAAGCCGGATATCTTTGACAATAAACAGGCGAGTGGGGTGCTGTTTGTGATTCTGTTCCAACAGACGATCAATATACTGCTCTGCAGCCTGTACATTCATTTGGCGCTGAATGATAACCTCCACCGCGGGCGCCAGCTTGTCTGAATCCGCCAATCGCAAAAGGGCTCTGCTGTGGCGTTCGGTAAGACCTGCCTGTAAAATACGCTGCTGTATCTCCAAAGGCAGTTTTAAAAGCCGCAATTTATTGGCGATGGTAGATTGGGCTTTTCCCAAACGCTGTGCTACCTGTTGTTGGTTCATGTTGTAGAGGCGAAGTAAGGCGGCAACCCCATGGGCTTCCTCAAAGAAATTCAAATCTTGCCGCTGCAAATTTTCGACAATGGCCAGAATAGCGGAGGTCTTTCCATCCATTTTTTCAATAATGGCGGGGATTTCCTTTTTTCCCAAAGAGGCGCATGCCAAAAGCCGTCGGTGTCCGGCCACCAGTTCAAACTGCTGGGAGCCCAGCTTGCGAAGAACAATGGGCTGAAGCAGTCCATTGGCTTCAATACTGGCGGCAAGCTCATCAATTTCTTTCTGAGAAAATTCTTTCCGGGGCTGCATTGGGTTAGGCAGAATCTCATCCACAGGAATCAAAACCACCTTATTGACCGACTCATACCGAGGAAACCAGCCGGACATAAAAACCCCTCCAATCTAGTATATGGTATCCTTTGACACCAATATACCACACAGGAGGGGTATATTCCAGTTTTTTCCATCGCAAAAAACCGGTCCCTTTGACAGAAATCTGGATTTTATAAAGGATTCTTTGCCATTTTAGCTGAGGGACGAGGGTATTTTGTCGGGGTTTGCGATATTTTTTCTATGACGATCAAACTACGGCGGTAATCCATGGGGAGCTCGAACTTCTGAACCTCTCGCACCTTGCCTCCCATGAGGGAGATGGCTTTGGCAGCTTGGGTCAGTTCCTCATCACAGTCTCCCCCTTTCAGGGCTACAAAGACGCCGCCCACCCGGGTCAGGGGCAGACAATATTCCGCCAGCACCGACAGGCTGGCAACAGCTCTGGCAGTGGTACAGTCAAACTTTTCCCGGTAATCTGCCTGCCTGCCCGCGTCCTCCGCCCGGACATGGACGCAGAGATTCTCCTGGCCCAGCCGGCGGGAAAGCTCCTGTAAAAAGACCACCCGTTTTCCCAGACTGTCCAGCAGGGCCAGTTTGAGATCCGGCCGATAGATTTTTACCGGCACGCCGGGGAACCCCGCCCCGGTACCCACATCTGCCAGGGAGGCACCCTGGCTGAAAGGATATGCCTTGGCCAGCAAAAGGCTGTCCAAAAAATGCTTGATGACAATTTCCTCCGGTTTGGTGATGGCGGTCAGGTTCACCTTTTGGTTGTATTCCACCAGAAAGGAGGCATAGGTGTCAAACCCCTCCAGTTGCTCCTCAGAAAGGGAAATATCAAAAGCAGCAGCGGCCTGGGCCAGTTGTTCTTTAGAAATAAAAGCCATTTATGCTTCTCCTTTCTGTCTGCGGTGCTGTTCCAAATAGATGACCAGCACCGAAATATCCGCGGGGCTCACCCCGGAAATCCGGGAGGCCTGTCCCAAATTCCGAGGACGTACCCGACCCAGCTTTTCTCTTGCCTCCAGCCGCAGGCCGGTCACCTGGCTGTAGTCCAGTTCCTGGGGCAGAGGCATAGATTCCATCCGCTCCATCTGTTCCACCTGGGCCAGCTGCTTTTTGATGTATCCCTCATATTTAATAGTGATCTCCACCTGTTCCCAAACCGGTTGGGGCAGAACAGGCCGCTGAGGGTCAAAGGGGGCCAGCATGGCATAACCCAATTGGGGCCGGCGGATCAGTTCTGACAGCCGAATGCCAGTGGAAATGGGCGCGGTTCCACATTCGGTCAACAAATTGTTTAAAACTTGGCTGGGAGCTACAGTTACCTTCTGTACCCGCTCCAACTCGTCGGCAATCATCCGCTGTTTCTCCAAAAACCGCTGCCACCGCTCCTCCCCGATGAGGCCAATCTCATAGCCCAAAGGAGTCAGCCGGGCGTCGGCGTTGTCCTGTCGCAGCAGCAGCCGGTATTCTGACCTGGAAGTCATCATCCGATAGGGGTCGGCGCAGCCTTTGGTCACCAAATCGTCGATCAGGGTACCAATATAGGACTGGCTGCGTTCCATAATCACAGGGGGTTTCCCCTCAATGGCCCGGGCGGCGTTGATTCCGGCAATGAGACCCTGGGCGGCAGCCTCCTCATAGCCGGAGGTGCCGTTAAACTGTCCAGCTCCATAAAGGCCCGGGATCTGTTTAAATTCCAAAGAGCTGTTCAAATCCAGGGGGTCGATACAGTCATACTCAATGGCATAGGCGTTGCGCATCACCTGGACCTTTTCCAGCCCTTTGATGGTGCGGTACATGGCAATCTGTACATCTTCGGGGAGGGAGGAGGACATACCCTGCAAATACATCTCCTCGGTGTCCAATCCCATGGGCTCCACAAAGAGCTGATGGCGGGGCTTTTCCGAGAACCGGACCACCTTGTCCTCAATACTGGGACAGTACCGGGGCCCGATTCCCTCAATCATGCCCCCATAGAGAGGGGAGCGGTGGAGATTTTCCCGGATCACCTGATGGGTGGCCTCATTG
>CALXEL010000020.1 GCA_944387315.1 uncultured Clostridia bacterium | reverse complement strand
GCAAGGAACCGGACGGCTACTACCGCAACAGCGAAATCTGGAAAAAGGTAATCCGCCGCCAGCCCCGGCAGGTGGTCTCTGAAACCATGATCTTTAAAAACCACTCCCGGGTGCTTTTTGACCCGGCACTGATTCCCCCGGAGGAGATTCGATGAACACCCTTTCCCAGCTCTTAGATACCATTGGACAACATGCCCGGCAGTTTCCCCAGGGGATCGCCTGCCGCTGCTGGGGCTGCTCCCCTCTCACCTATGGGGAGTTGTGGGATCGCTCGGGTCAGCTGGCCCGGCAATTGGCCGGGCTTTCTCTGCCAGTGGGCCGACCGGTGGCAATCTGGGGAACCAAGGGGGAAAACCTGCCTGTGGCCATTCTGAGCTGCCTGCGGGCCGGTCTTTGCTACCTGCCTTTGGATAGCGCCCTGCCCCCTCTGCGGGTAAAGCAGCTGCTGGGCCTGGCCCAGCCCAGCCTGATTCTCTCCTGCCAGCCTGTGGGCTGGACCGGGGAAATCCCCTGTCTGGAACTCTCTCAGTGGGACCGACAGGAGGACAGCCAGGCTCCATTGCCACACCCTCTGCCTGACCAGCTGCCCGCCTATCTGCTCTACACCTCCGGCAGTACCGGCACCCCCAAGGGAGTTCTGATTTCCCGGGGAAACCTGGCAGCTTTCTGCCAGTGGGCCCTGCCCCTTCTCTTTCCACAGCCAGGCCGGGACGACGTCGTTATCAACCAGGCTCCCTACTCCTTTGACCTCTCGGTGATGGGCTTTTTCCCCGCTCTGCTGGCGGGAGCCCAGGTCTTTGACCTGCCAGCCAGCCTGAGCGAGGATTTCCCCGGCCTTTTTTCAGCCCTGAGGGAGAGCGGGGCTACCCATTGGGTATCCACCCCCTCCTTTGCCTCTCTCTGCCTGCGGGACCCCTCTTTTTGCCAGGCGCTCCTGCCCCAGCTTAGGCGGTTCTTTTTTTGTGGGGAAACCCTTTCTCCCATTCTGGTAAACCAACTGGCCGGACGGTTCCCCAAAGGGGTATTTTACAACAGTTATGGTCCCACCGAAGCCACTGTGGCCATCTGTGCCTGTCCGGTGGCCGCTGGACATACCGGCCCCCTGCCTGTGGGCAGGGTGGCGCCCCACTGCCAGGTCTATTTGCTGGATGGGCAGCATAAGCCTGTACCAGAGGGACAACCTGGAGAAATTTTTATCACAGGGGAGAGTGTAGCTCTGGGTTACTGGAACGACCCGGAAAAAACCGCTGGCTCTTTTCCCTCCCTGTGGGTGGGAGAAAGCCGGAAGCGGGGCTATCTCACTGGGGATATGGGGTATTTTAAGGAAGGACAGCTCTATTTTCTCCGGCGGCTGGACAACCAGCTCAAACACCGGGGCTACCGGATTGAGCCAGGGGAGATCCAGCATCACCTGCTGGCTCTGCCTCAAGTGGAACAGGCAGTGGTGCTTCCCCCAGCGAAGCCTCAGGGGCCCCTGCGAGCCTTTGTGGTACTGGCCCAGGGCAGTGGGGAAACCCCACTCTCTTTAAAGAGGCAGCTGGCCTCCCGGCTGCCCGACTATCTGATTCCCGGCCGGATAATTCTGCTGAATAAAATTCCTTTGACCTTCAACGGGAAAATTGACCAAAAGAAACTGGAGGAAATGGAAAATGGATGAGAAGATACGAAAGCTGCTGGCCCAGGTCACCGATACCCCCCAGGTGTTGACCCAACCTGACCTGCCCCTGTGGGAGGAGGGGGTGCTGGACTCCTTTGGGCTGCTGGAATTTCTGGCACTGCTGGAGGAGGAGCTGGGCATCCTGCTCTACCCCACCCAGCTGCGCCACGACCAGCTGGCCACCCCTGCCTCACTGGTGGAGGCGGTGCTGCAAGCTGCCCGGGAACAGGGGATAGAGGACTAAACAACTGTTGATTTAACTTGATAAAATTCCGATATCTCTGTTTATTTTTGGTTAATTTTCCTGGTATTTTTTATCAAAACTTATAGAAAACGCAAAATTATTGTTTATTTTATCAGACAGTCCTGTAAAGATTACTACTAGCTATTTCCAGATTATTTGTTATAATAGAATTGAATGAGTTCGTAGTCTTTGCAACCAAATGTCTATTTTTTTAAATTTCGTCGAGTTCCCGGGGAACGATGTGGTGGTCGAAACCCCGGGAAACGAAGTGGAGGTAACCAAATGAGTAAAAAGTATGTCTACCTTTTCTCAGAGGGCAACGGCTCAATGCGGGAGCTGCTCGGAGGAAAAGGCGCCAATTTGGCGGAGATGACCGGATTGGGTATGCCGGTTCCACAGGGCTTTACTGTGACAACCGAGGCCTGTACCCGCTATTATGAGGATGGCAAGACCATCGCCCCGGAAATCGAGGCGGAGATCTTTACCTACCTGCACAAGCTGGAAGAGATGTCCGGCAAAAAGTTTGGGGATATTAAAAATCCTCTGCTGGTTTCGGTTCGTTCCGGCGCCCGGGCTTCCATGCCTGGTATGATGGATACCATTCTGAACCTGGGCCTCAATGATGAGGTAGTGGTTGGCTTTGCCGCCCTGACCCAGAACGAGCGGTTTGCCTATGACACCTACCGCCGGTTTATTCAGATGTATTCCGATGTAGTGGCGGAGGTTCCCAAGGAGAGCTTTGAGAAAATCCTCTCTGCCGCCAAGGAGCGCAAAGGTGTAACCCTGGATACCGAACTGGACGCGGAAGATCTCAAGCAGGTTGTAATTGACTACAAGAAATGTTATCGGGAATATAAAAACGCCGAATTCCCCAGCGATCCCAAAGTACAGCTGATGGAGGCGGTCAAAGCGGTATTCCGCTCCTGGGATAACCCCCGGGCTATCTTCTACCGCCGCACCAATGGTATTCCCAGCTCCTGGGGTACCGCTGTCACCGTACAGATGATGGTATTCGGCAACATGGGCAATGACTGTGGTACCGGCGTAGCCTTTACCCGGAACCCCTCCACCGGTGAAAAACAGTTCTACGGTGAGTTTTTGGTCAACGCCCAGGGCGAGGATGTTGTGGCCGGTATCCGTACCCCCGAGCCCATCTCCAAACTGAAAGACACCATGCCGGAAGTATACGAGCAGTTCCGTCAGATCGCCGAAAAACTGGAGCTGCGCTACTGCGATATGCAGGATATGGAGTTTACCATTGAACGGGGCAAGCTGTATATGCTCCAGACCCGTAACGGTAAACGTACCGCCCAGGCCGCTTTGAAGATTGCCTGCGACCTGGTGAAAGAGAGCCTGATCTCCAAGAAACAGGCTGTACTGCTGGTAGACCCCAAACATCTGGATTCCCTGCTTCATGTACAGTTTGATCCTGAGGGACTGAAAAACGCCGAGCTTTTGGCCACCGCTCTGCCCGCCTCTCCCGGCGCCGCCTGCGGCCAGGTAGTACTGGACGCTGAAACCGCCGCCAAGTGGGCCGCTGAGGGCAAAAAGGTCCTGCTGGTAAGAGAGGAGACCTCTCCTGAGGACATCGAGGGTATGCATATCTCTGAGGGTATCCTCACCGCTCGTGGCGGTATGACCAGCCACGCCGCCGTAGTGGCCAGAGGTATGGGCCGCTGCTGTGTAGCCAGCTGTACTGGTATTGTATTCCATGAGGAGGACCGCTCCTTTACCCTGGGTGGCAGAACCGTTCACGAGGGCGACTACATCTCGATGGATGGCTCCACCGGTAAGGTATACTATGGCAAACTGCCCACCAAGGCAGCTACCCTGTCTGAAGACTACAAGACTCTTATGTCCTGGGCAGACAGCTACCGGGTTCTGAAGGTAAGAGCCAATGGCGATACTCCTGCCGATGCCGCCCAGGCTTTGGAGTTTGGCGCTGAGGGTATCGGTCTGGTGCGTACCGAGCACATGTTCTTTGAAACCCAGAAGATCCGCGCCATTCGGGAGATGATCCTCTCCAAGAGCGTAGAGCAGAGACAAAAAGCTCTGGACAAGATGCATGTTTACCAGAGAAATGACTTTGAGCAGATCTTTGAGGCTATGAAGGGCTATCCCGTCACCGTACGGTATCTGGATCCACCCCTCCATGAGTTCCTGCCCAAGAATCCCGAAGAGGTCAAGATCCTGGCCGGCGAGATGGGTGTATCTCCTGCTGAGCTGCAGAAGACCATTGACTCGATGGACGAAGTCAACCCCATGATGGGCCATCGTGGCTGCCGTCTGGCTGTCTCCTATCCGGAAATCGCCATTATGCAGACCCAGGCTGTGATTGAGGCTGCCATCAATGTGGCCAAGCGTCATCCCGACTGGAATTTTGAGCCTGAAATCATGGTTCCTCTTATTGTTGGCCTGCGTGAGCTGCGCTTCCTCAAGAATATTATTGTCAAGGCTGCCGATGAGGTCATCGCTCGGTCTGGCTATCCCCTCAAGTACCATATAGGTACCATGATGGAGACTCCTCGTTCCGCTTTGGTAGCTGATACCATCGCCACCGAGGCCGACTTCTTCTCCTATGGCACCAACGACCTGACCCAGATGTGCTTCGGCATGAGCCGTGACGACGCGGCTGCCTTCCTGGGCTCCTACTACGACAACAAGCTGTTGGAGCAGGATCCCTTCGCTACCCTGGATCAGGGCGGTGTAGGCAAGCTCATTGAGATGTCCTCCAAATCTGCCCGCCTGGTTCATCCCGGTATGAAACTGGGTATCTGCGGCGAGCATGGCGGCGATCCCGCTTCGGTGGAATTCTGCCACCGGGCTGGACTCACTTATGTGTCCTGCTCTCCCTTCCGGGTGCCCATCGCCCGGCTGGCTGCGGCACAGGCCGCCATCCGTTTCCCTGTGGAAGAGGAATAAGTTATCTTACAAAAAAAGCCGTCAGCTAAAGCTGACGGCTTTTTTCATGATACATCACGTCTTACCGGGTCGCCATTTTTGCGGCTAACAGCTTGTCATATCCAGCGGGGCGGCAAGGGGTATCGCTTTCAAAGAGCAGATCCAGCAGATAGCGGGGCTGTTTGCCGCCCAAATAGACCCCATGGGTACAGAAGGAGCCATAGGTACAGACCTCCTCCCCCGGCAGGGAGCGGATTTTCTCCTGAACCAACCGGGCAAACTCCTCCTCGGGCAGGGTACGGCAGGATGTTCCCCCACAGCAGGGGACCTCATCCGGCTCCACCACCTGAAAGCCCATCTTTGTAAGCAAGCTGCGCACTGCCTGGGGAATCCCGCTATCCGGCGGTACCGCACAGTGATCCAGTACCGTAATGGAACGCCCCGTATATTGGGGCAGGGGCAGATCCTCCCAGCTGTCCAGCAGTTCCCACACCGACCGAATCCGGGGCCTTTGGGGATGGGTCCGGTAGACCTTGTCACAGCCGGCACAGAGGGTCAGTATCACACAATTCTCTGGTAATTTGGGCAAGGCCCGGCAGCAGATGTCAAACCGCTCCACCTCCCCCAGGTGGGCTTGCAGCAAAGCTTCCAGCCTGGGCAGTTGGCGCCCCCACAGCAGCAGCTGGCCACAGCCAGGTGCAAAGAGATATTTCATAGAACATTCCTCCTTTATACTGGCTCTAGTATAACAAAATTTTCCACAAAAGCACAGGGACCCGGTGGATTTTTCACCGGGTCCTTTCAGTTAAATGGCAATCATTCTGGTTTTGTGGGTATAGGTGGGCAGCAGCTGAGGAGAAATGGCATCGGTTTCGATACCGGCTCCTTCCAGCAGACCCTCAAATTTGGCCACATGGTCCAAAGTCAGCCGGCCCAGAGTCACCGAGCGGCTCTTCTCAGCGGCGTTTTTGCCGGCGCTGCGGCCAAACACAATAATATCCAGCAGGGAGTTGCCCATAAGCCGGTTGCGGCCATGGATTCCCCCCACTGCCTCACCGGCTACATAGAGGTTTTCCACACAGGTCATACCCTGGCTGTCGATTTCCAGCCCGCCGTTTTGATAGTGGAGGGTGGGGTAGACCAGAATAGGCACCGAACGCATATCAATTCCATATTTGCTGAACATCCGGAACATGCCAGGCAGCCGGGCTTCCAAAGTGCCGGGGCCATGGATCATATCGATCATAGGGGTGTCCAGCCAAACAGCGCTGCCCTCCAGGAAGGAGACACCTTTATCCCGGACGCCGCACTCCCGAATGATGGCGGCAGCCGCTACATCCCGGGTTTCCAGGGGATGGACAAAAGCCACACCGTCCCGGTTGACCAGCATAGCCCCCAGAGAGCGGACCTTTTCGGTAACCAGGGAACCAAAAATCTGAGCGGGGAAGGCCGCTCCAGTGGGATGGTACTGCAAGGCGTCAGCATAGAGAAGGTGGGCTCCAGCCCGGTAACCCAGCACCAATCCGTCGGCGGTGGCGCCGTAGTGGTTGGAGGTTGGGAAGCCCTGATAGTGGAGCCGTCCGGCGCCACCGGTGGCCAAAATCACCGTCTTGGCCCGGGCGATCAGGTATTCATGGGTCTCCATATTCATCAGCACCGCGCCGGCAGCCTTGCCCTGGTCATCCAGCAGCAGCTCGATGGCGGCGGTAAAGTCCACAATCTGGATTCCCCGGTTGATGGCCTCATCCCGCAGCACCCGCATAATCTCAGCGCCGGTGTAGTCAGCGGCGGCATGCATCCGTTTGCGGGAGGTACCGCCTCCATGGGTGGTGACCATGGTGCCGTCTGGCTGTTTGTCAAACATGACTCCCAGGTCCTCCAGCCATTTTACCGCGCTGGGCCCCTCAGTGACCAGCTTGGCCAGCAGCTTGGGATCGTTGGTAAAGTGTCCGCCTCCCATGGCGTCCAGATAGTGGATAAGGGGGGAGTCGTTGGCTTTGTCAGCCGCCTGGATGCCTCCCTCAGCCATCATGGTGTTGGCATCCCCCATCCGCAGCTTAGTGACCACCAGTACCTTGGCGCCCGCTCCGCAGGCCTCAATGGCCGCCGAGGTTCCAGCGCCGCCGCCGCCAATGACCAGCACATCCACATCGTAATCGGGTTTGCTCAAATCCGGGTGAAAACCCCGCAGATAACTGTGACCCTGCAGCAGCCGGGCCAGTTCCAAAGGCACCTTATCTCCCTTGTTGGCACCTACCTGCAGTACCTCAAAGCAGTCCTGCCGGTAGTCGGGATGAAAGGCGCTGAGAAGCTCCTTTTTAGCTTCGGCCCCCATTCTCTCGGGGCCATGCTCCATCCGGGCGGCCCGGGTAGCTTCCACCTGTTTGATGGACTCCAACATTTCAGGGGTGAACCCCTCTAATCCTGTAATCATACCCTGACCTCCTTACTCTTCAATCTCCCGGTGGTTGTAAAGCTCCTGGAGCTCCTCCACCGGTTTCTGCATCAGCTGTTCCAGCAGGGCGGTGTAGTCTCCCCGCTCAATCTCGGCCACCCGGTTGATGAGATGTTCCGACCGGGGGGAGAGGTATTTGCCGGTGAGCCGGCGGGCCAGCAGACCTACCTGAGAGTGGGTGATCTGGGCGGGACAGCGGGAGGAACAGATGCCGCAGCCTACACAGTCAAAGGATGCCTCGGCGCATTTCTCATACTCGCCCCGCTGGGCATAGGCAATATACTGCATGACATTGAGTCCCTGGGGACAGCCTTTGGTACAGGCGTTACAGCCAAAGCAGTTGTAAATTTCCGGGTAAAGCTGCATCATAATTTGATCGGTGGGCTTTACCTTTTCAATATCATAAACCTGTTTTACTAAGGGGAAGAAGGGCAGAGTGGCCACATACATATTGTTTTCCACCTTGGTCTGACAGGCCAGACAGACCCGCAGTTCCCGGTCTCCCTTGATCCGGTAGATGGTGGCGCAGGCCCCGCAGAAGCCGGCCCGGCAGCCACAGCCCCGCACCAGCTGGTACCCGGCATATTCCATAGCGCCCATGATGGTCAGGCTGTCCGGCACCTGGTACTGCTTGCCCATGATAAATACATTTACCATTGTTTCCATTGCTTCGCGCTCCTTTGTTAATATTCGTCGGGCAGCTCATCCAGTTCATCACAGCGGAAAACCGGACCGTCCTTGCAGACATATTTGGAGCCGATGTTGCACCGGCCGCATTTGCCAACCCCGCATTTCATCTTCAGTTCCAGTGTGGTGTAGACCTGGGTCTTATCAAAACCCATTTCAAGCAGAGCCGCCAGGGTATATTTAATCATAATGGGTGGGCCGCACACCAGAGCCACACTGTCGGGATTAAATTTCAGTTCCTTTACATAGTCGGGAACAAATCCCACATGGCCGTCCCATTCAGGCTGGGGCTTGTCGATGGTGAGATAGACCTGGGTATCGGGACAGTGAACCCACTCCTGCTGAATCTCAGGCAGGTCCACCAGGTCCTGGGCGGTACGGGAGCCATAGACAATGTCCAGCCGGCCGTAATTTGCCCGGTTGTCCATGGCATAGCGGATCACCGACCGCAGGGGGGCGATGCCGATACCGCCGCCGATAAACAGAAGGTTTTTCCCTTTCAGCTCTCCCTCCACCGGGAAGAAGTTGCCATAGGGCCCCCGCAGTGTCACCTGCTGGCCCGGCTCAATCTGGTGGAGCCAATCGGTGAGGCAGCCGCATTTTTTAATGCTGAACTCCATAAACTCCCGGTTGGTGGGAGAGGAGGTGATGGAAAACATAGCTTCCCCCACGCCGGGGATTGAAACCATGGCGCACTGGCCGGGCAGGTGGTCAAAGCAGACCCCGCCCTGGGGGGAGACCACCCGGAAGGTTTTGACATCGGGGGTGTCCACCCGGATGTCGGTGACCTGGCCCACCACCGGAATCAGCGTATTGGTGTTGCAGTTACACATCTTGTTTTCCCCCCAATTCCTGGATGACTTTTACCATATGTGTAGAGACAGGGCATTTGTTCAGGCACCGGCCGCAGCCCACACAGGAGAAGAGCCCTTCCTCGTTCTGGGGGAAGTAGACCAGCTTGTGCATAAACCGCTGGCGGAACCGCTCCTTTTGGGTGGTGCGGGGGTTGCCATGGGCCATCTGGGTAAAGGAGGAATACATGCAGGAATCCCAGCAGCGGTACCGCTCCACCCCATGGCCGGTGTCAAAGTCCCGGATATCGTAGCACTGGCAGGTGGGGCAGACATAGGTACAGCTGCCGCACCCCAGACAGCTTTTGCTGAGTTTTTCCCAGATGGGATCCTCAAAGACCTCTCTCCAGTCCCGGCTGGAGATAGCCTGTAAATTGAGATGGCCAAAGGGCAGCCGCTCATGGATGGCCCGGGCCCCATCCTGGGCCTGGGTCAGCGCCTCCGGCTCCTCCGAAAGGGCCTCCAGCAGCTCCCCGCCCTGGGCGGTCAGCGCCTCTCCCTTTTCGGTGAGGCTCTCCCAGTAGAGGGTGTCACCCGCTGTCCATATAACCACATCCCCCAACTGGGGACGGACGGGGTCGATGCCGAAGTTGCCACAGAAGCAGGTCTCCTCCGGCTCCAGGCAGGCGGCGGTGACAATGGTGGCCCGCCGGCGGCGGTTTTCATAGTACCGGTCCACCGGGTCGGAGAGAAAGACCCGGTCCAGCAGCTGGAAGCTGCGGACGTCACAGGGACGGGCGCCGAAGATTACAAAGGGGTTCTCCTCCATCTGGGGGGCCTCCACCTGAATCTGGCGGCCCTCCATCCTAAAGGACACCAGTCTTTCCCCCTGGGGAAAGAAAAAGTCCTTGGCTGACCGGGCGGTGTTGCAGACATCCAGCCGGACTTTGGCCTTGGGGGTCCAGGAGGCAAAATCCACCTGGCCCTTGTGTTCCACCGGCAGGCAGAGCTCCTGGGCGGCTGCCAGCCGCTCCAGCAGCTGAGGAAGTTTTTCGGTTTTTATCTGATAGATCATACACCGGCACCCCTTTCTGTCAAAGCCTGGCCCGGCTCCACATCCTCCATGGTGTAGGAGATCAGCGGGTTGCGCTCGCCGCCGGTGCCAGCCTCATACTGGCCGTATAGCCGGTCCATATCCCAGATCAGCTTGCGGTTGAGCAGGTGGAGGGGAATCTTCTGAGGGCAGACCCGGCTGCACTCCCCGCAGTCGGTACAGCGGCCGGCCACATGGAAGGCCCGAATAATATGGAACATATTGTCTTCAAAGCTGTCAGAGCCGCCTTTGGAGGCCACTCCGGAGCCCTCGTTGTCAAAGACGCAGGAGACGCAGCTGCAGGCGGGACAGACATTGCGGCAGGCGTTGCAGCGGATACATTTGGAGAGCTCCTGCCGCCAGAAATCAAACCGCTGGTCGGGGGTCATTTTCTCCAGCCGGCTCACCCCGGAAAACCGGTCCCGGGCCTGAGGCGGAGTCAGTTCCTCTCCCACTACCTGGTCACAGTCCTGATGGGTCTTGGTACAGCAGCGGCACCGCTCCAGCAGCACATCCCCCCGGGCCACCTGCCGGTCCCCATAGAGGGTATGTACCACCAGCTGATCTCCCTGCTCCTCCACCGAGAGAATACCTTTTCCTCCCAGGCGGCGCAGGGCGTCGGGGTCCACGGTTCCCCGGCAGCCTACCCCCAGGGCGTAGACCCGATCCCGGTCGACCCGGTGCTCGGTGGTCAGGCGCCGTGCCTTTGGCTGCACGCGCATGGAACTGCTGGGGCAGATACTGGGCGAGAACTTCATCGTCACCCTGTTGGCAGGTGTGTTGGGGCTGATAATCAGCCTGCTCTTGCCTTCCTGCTGGGCGATACCCTCTTTGTGCAGGACTGGACTACTGCGCTCAATCCGCCCGTGGTC
>CALXEL010000019.1 GCA_944387315.1 uncultured Clostridia bacterium | reverse complement strand
TTATTCCAGTCATCACAATTGATTAAACTTCCGAATACAGGAAGATATTCCGAATTAACTGTTTCTAAAAGAAGCTCTTTTTCAGATAGTCTTTCTGTCTCGGAAAATTCATCCACATTGGAGGATTGGGAAATTTCTGATTCATCAGATGAGGATAAACCGTCCCGGCCTACACTGCATCCACCCAACAGGATTCCCAAGAGCAGTGTAGTAACCAAAATCTGTTTCTTCACACGATCTCCCTCCCTTATGAGTTAACACCATTGTACCACACTCACCTGAAAAGAGAAAGGAGGTGACGCCCATGGAGAGTGTCCTAAATTAATCCCAGCAGATCCCTTGCAGACGAAAGGAAAGCAGAGTCCGCATAAAAGCCATAAAAACTCTCTGTGCCATTTTTATTCCGGGGAAAAAAGCGGTCCCCTGGCATGGCGGCCGGGGGACCTCAGTTAGGAGAAAAAGAAACGATCACGAGCCTGATCCGGGACGGATAAATAGAAGTTGGAGAGAATCCGCTCCGGACCTTCGACGGCGGCTGCGTCGCTTCCCCATATGGAGCCCATCAAGGGCGGTACTCTGGCCAACGTGTGCGAAAAGGCCGAGAAGATGTTCAAGGATCATGAGCCGGAGCTGTCGGTAGCCAGCTGGGCGATCCGGTATGCAGCCAGCCTGCCCAATGTAAAGGTGGTACTGAGCGGTATGTCCAATATGGATCAGTTGCTGGACAACACCGCTTATATGTCCGATTTCAAGCCTCTCACCGAGGAGGAGCAGGAGATCGTTCGTCAGGCAGCAGATGCCATCAACGAGTCCATTGCCATTCCCTGTACTGCCTGCCGGTACTGTGTGGACGGCTGCCCCAAGCACATTATAGAAGAGGCCTGGCTTCTGTTTCACCCGAATGTTATAGGAATCTGCGCTTTCCGCACCAGCACCCCATCCGGACTAAGAAGAGTGACTGGACGGGGAATCCAAACTGTTCCCGCCTGCCAAAAATCCCGTCATGGCTTGCCATGGCGGGATTTTTTCCACAGGGGGCTTTGCCCCCTATGTGGCGGAGATTTTCTCCGCTGGGCTCTAAAAATCTCCTGTCCACCTCCACAGAGGAAAGGCGGCAGATGCCATTTGGCCTGCCGCCACAAATAAACACTTTGGACTATCTTTTTCCTAGTTTATTTCGTCGCGGATTTCAGCGCTCTTTTTTGATTTTCCACTTTTCAAAAAGGGCACTGTCTTTATATCTTGATATTTAAGTGCAACGGGCAAAAGAAATAATGATCCCCCGCTAAAAATTCTTTCAATATGTTTTTTCTTTGGCCTTATGTTGGGATCGACTCAACAATGTAAGCTATTTATCTATCTTTCTTTTTGTGCTATAATTTTTAATAATACAAAGAAACGGTTAGAAAATATTTTTAATATTTTCCGTTTTCTACATTTGTTGTTTGAAAGTACAAATTTGTATCTGGTAAAGCACTTGCCGTTTCATTGTTATTATGGTGCGGATTATTTGGGCGACAGCGGTTACAGCTTTTTACGATGATTATATGTTTGTTAGTAAAAGCTTGACCGGCCGATCTGACTCGGACTCGAGCAGAAGTATTTGGCTACGACTGTATTTTTCAGATTGGAGGTATGAAAATGAAACCTTTTCTGTTAATAATGCTCCTGATTTTTTCGCTGCAATGGATAGACATTCCTTCTCAGGAGGTCATTCCCTCTGCATCCTCTCCAGAAAAGGATGATACCTTGGAGCAGTGGGTTGCAAGTCTTGAGCCAATTTGTGAATTTGAAGTAACCGAAGAATATCCCAATGTCATTTTAGAATTATTCAATCAACTGGTTGAGCAAAAAAATGCGACGACTACAAATCAGAATATCTTACATGCAAGCTTGCAAGATGTCACAGTTTATGGAACACAAGAGGAATTTTGTGCTATTTATGTTTTCAGTGGTGATCTGGAATATCTTACTGCTTCCGGAAGCACTGAGCGGGAACCATTCGGTGAAATGACTATACGGGTTCGAATGCGCCAAAAAGATAAAACAACCTATGAACTGGTGGCACAGGGAGGCGGACCCATCGCCTATGGTTTAGAGCAAACTGATTTGACGTTAGAGAGTATCCAGTAAAATATTACTTTTTCAAATCTAAAGCCCTGGCACTTAGAATAACTGGTGCTGGGGCTTTTTTATTCTGCAAGAACTGCATAAGCCTTTTGAGAAAATGTTTGGTTCTTGGTTGCACAGTGGGCTCTATATGGCGGATACATAAGGAAGCGGCAAATTTATTGGTGGATACTTGTCAAGAAGAGCCTATACAGAAACAATAAAAATATGATCCCCCTGAGCGACCGGATGGGCCATTCAGGGGGATCAGACATGAAGAGTGGGTGAAAAAGTATGTTAATTATAGTAAATAATGCTCTGGTTAAATCGCGCCGGCAGTAGCGTATTCATCAGTAGGCAGATTCTTATTAAATAGAAAACGTGCGAAATCCATAAGCTGTGGGTCGTCAGAGCTGCTCATGAAAGTAACGCATCCAGGCTCTGTTTGAGGATTGCGGTTGCCTGATTGTTCCAAAATCTGACAGGTGGTCTTGGCCACATCCCAGCTTGCGTCAAAGAAGGAGACGGGATACCCTAAAGCTTCCTGTATCACATCGGCGGCAAAGGGAAAATGGGTGCACCCCAATACAACACTGTCAACATGCTTATCTTTCAAGGGGAGGAACAGGTTGCGCAGATAGTTTAATATTCCTTCTCGATCTTTCATAGTGCCTTCTACGTAGGTTACAATTCCCGGCGCAGGGGTGCAAATGATTTCAGCATCTGTAACCAGGTGTTTCAGCTGATTTTGGAATGGAGTGGACTGAATAGTGCCTTGGGTAGCCAATACTAGCACCCTGTGACTGGCACTGGCAGCCTGCTGGACAGCTGGACGAATACCAATTATGGGAATATGGGGGAATTTGGCTTCCAATGCATCTAAAGAAGCGGCAGTGGCTGTGTTACAAGCAATGACTACTGCTTTTGGGTTACGATCGGCTAAAAATCCAATGGCGGAAAGGGTCAGTTTGCAAACCTCTTCCTGTGTGCGGGGACCATAAGGCGCGTTTGATGAGTCACCGTAATACAGGAAGTCCTCATTGGGCATTATAGATACCAGCCGTTTTAAAACGCTGATTCCTCCAAAACCAGAATCGAAAACGACGATAGGTGCCTGATTTTTCATGCTGACTGCCTCCAATATTTGGTTAAAATAGCCTGCGGATGAAACATCACCGACAGGGTTACTGTTCTACTTTGGGGAAACAACTATCTCTGTCCCGCTTTATATTTTGCCGCCTCACTGATAAAGCTGCGGAAAATGGCCTGATGTTCTTTGTGGTTCTCCATTGCCTCAGGATGCCACTGAACCAGTACCACAAAGCGATCTCCTGGCTTTTCGGCGGCTTCGATTACGCCATCTGGTACGGACAATGCCGCTACAGAGAAGCAATCTGCAAGTTCTTTTACCGCCTGATGGTGGTAGGAGTTGGTCTCGATGTGGGTGGTTCCCATGATATTGGCAAGACGGGTGCCTTCACAAAGTTCCACCTTGTGAGAAGCCATGTAATAGGGATACATGGACATCCGATGCTCTAATTTTCCCTCAGCTTCCAGATCGATATAGACTGTACCACCCATGGCAATATTGACTACCTGAATTCCACGACAAACTCCCATGACAGGCACATTCATTTGCTCAATGGCGTATTTTGCCAGTTTTAGCTCCATCGAGTCACGTCTTGGCTGAATGGGAGAAACAGTGGAGAGCGCCCGACTGTTGAGAATCAACGGATCTACGTCGCCACCACCGGAAAATAGAATGCCATCCACTTGTTGAATCATATCCAGCGCCAACTCTGGATCAGAATACGCAGGAATGATAAGGGGAATACCTCCAGCCCGCTCCACTGCGCGCACATATGTATCGCTAAGTTGATGAAACTGGTGAGGAAGGTTAATAAAATTTAATTCTTTAGCATGGTAAGACATACCACAGGTAATTCCGATGATAGGTTTCATATAATCCCTCCATAATTTTGTATTGTTTGCACTAAGTTAAGGATAATAGAAAATAAAATAGCAGTAAATTACTTATATTTGAACGACTATTAAGTAGGGTTTAAGATTTGACAAAATGAAATGATCCATGTAGAGTAAAAGAAAGGAAATGCAGGGAGGAGGCATTTTCCATGGAATTGGCACAACTTCGATATTTTCAAGCGTTGGCAAAGAATGGAAATTTAACTAGAACAGCAAAGGATTTGTTTATCTCCGCTCCAGCGCTCAGCACCTCTATTTCCAGATTGGAGCAGGAGGTGGGGGTCCCTCTGTTTGATCGGGTGCGGGGACGGATGTATCTCAACGAGTATGGAGAGACTTTTTTGCGGGAAGTGGTAGAAGGGTTATCCAAATTGGACGCGGGCAGAGAAATGGTCCGCGCCATGTCTCAGTTGGAAGATACTCATCTTTCCTTGGTTGTTCTCAATAATGTTCTGTGGAATGGACTGATCGCGGATTTTATGGCTCAGCACCCCGATGTGCATGTCACGGTGCTAAGCAGTAGCAGCAATGCGCTGAAAAAGGATGTGGATGTCAGCAATTTTGACTTGTTCTTGGGGGGAAATATCCGGGTCAATGGACAGGATTTGGAATCGGCTTCCCTGTTTGTAGACAATTCAGTTATGGTCTGCCTGCCTTCAGATCATCCATTGGCAGCAAGAGAATCCCTCAGAATGCCGGATCTGAAAGATGAAAGATTTATTTTCCCCTCTCCCAACTACAAGTTGAGCGAGTTTTATTACCGAATCTGCCGGGAAGCTGGATTTGAGCCCAATGTTGTGGCGGAGTGCAACTATGTGCTTTCCTCCTACTTGATTCAAAGAGGATTTGGTATTACCTTTACCTCTTTACGGGCATGTGAGTTTGATATATTCAGTAACTCGGTGACACTGCCCTTGGTAGATGTGGTCAACGATACTGCCCTCGCTCAAAATATCTACTGGAAAAAACAGCAAAAGCTCAGCAAACCGGCAGCCCAGTTTCGAGATTTTGCCATTGCATATTACAACAAAAATGTAAAAAGTTTTGATCCTTTTAGGTAAGTTTCAATTTAAAAATCCCCGCACGCTTTTACTAAGCGTGCGGGGATTTTTTGTGCCTTTATAGGGGTAGATAACTGGGGTGGCAGGATGAAATCCCACTTGGTTTGTAGGTTCAGATAGGCAGGAAAATATGTGTTAAAAAAGCGTTTGGCGCAGGCTAACAGTCGTTAATTAGAATGAAATTGACAATGCTGTTAGTAACATGCATAATAAAATCACAAAATGTAGGGAAATTTTATCATTATTGCAATAAATGTAATGGTAGAATTCTCAGGCAAATTTCTGCTTGACTGCGACTGAGGGATGGGTCGCAGGTTCCCTTTACCGAAAAGGAGGAAAAAGAATGAAACGCGGTATTTCTGTTCTACTAACCTTGTGTGTTTTGTTGGGCTCACTTACAGCTTGTAGCTCAACCCCTGGTACTGGTCAATCAGGGTCCTCTTCTGAAAGCCAGGAGCCGAAGATCCTGCATGCGGTTGCTAACGCTGGTGCCACCATTGCGAATCCTCTGTTGGCCACCATTGAGTCAGATACCGACTTGGCAGGCTATATTACCAGTGGACTTTATGGGTACATCCCCAACGAGGATGGAAAGGGATCTAGCCTGGTTCCCATGCTGGCGGAATCGGAGCCCGTAGATGTGAACGGCGATGGTACTGTTTGGCAGATCGCTATTAGAAAAGACGCTCAGTGGTCCAATGGAGATCCCATCAACGCGGATACTTTCATTTACAGCTGGAAAATGTGTCTGGACCCTGTTCTGCTGATGAACAAAGCTAGCGCGCTGGCCAGTACATACGCGACCATTTTAAACGCTAAGGAATACTATACCCAGGCCACCACAGGCACCAAAGTGGATTGGGAAAGTGTTGGTCTGAAAAAGATTGACGAATATACCGTTGAAGTCACAACAGATGGCGATTTCAGCCAGCAGGAAGTAATGCGTCAATTTAATATAGCGGCCTCCTACCCGGTTTACGAGCCTCTGTTTGAAGCCGGTATGAACGCTGACCGCAGTGAGACCACCTATGGTACCGAGCTGTCCCAGATCATGTCCTGTGGTACTTTTACTCTGACAGAGTGGGTGAAAGGCTCTGAGTACAAACTGGAGAAAAATGAGAGCTGGCCCTATGCCGATATGATCAAATTGGACGGCATGACCGTTCGTGCTGTAGAGGATAAGGGTACACAGCAGCAGATGTTTGATGCTGGAGAATTGGACTATGTATTGTTGGACGGCGCCGGTGTAGAGAAATACGCCGAAGATCCCCGCTTGACTCCTGGTACCTCTGGCTATATTCGGATGATTGATATGTGCGATACCAACCCCAATCAGCCGATTTTGGCCAACCTGAACTTCAAAAAAGCACTGTTTTACAGTATTGACCGTGAAACCATTGCTACTCTGGCAAATAAAATGCCCTGTACCTGGTTGGTTCCCAACACCAGTGTAGCTTACGCAGATGGTACTACCTTCCGCAGCCTGGATATTGCCAAGGAATATCTGCCTGAAAACTATGGCTATGATCCTGAATACGCTAAGGAATGTTTTGATAAGGCATTGGAAGAAACTGGACTTTCCAAGGTGGAGCTCTCCATTACCTATGGTACTACCAGCGCTGACTTTAAGGTGATTGTAGAATACCTGCAGGAGGCATGGCCACAAATTTTTGGAGCCGATCGCTTTGTACTCAACCTCAATGGTATGCCCAATGCCCAGTCCCTGGAACTGAGAAAGAGCAGTCCTACCAACCCAGAAGCCTATGAGCTGGGCTGTGCTGACTGGTCTGTATCTGCTGGTAAATACAACCCCATTAAGGCTTTGGAAGTCTTTACCAGCACCTATTCCCGCCGTAATGCTCCTTACCACTGCGATGCGGCAGACGCTTTGTATGAGCAATCTTTGGATTCCTCTGTCCGTAAGGATGAGAAGAAGCTGGCTGAAGTAACAGCCGCAATGGAAAAAGCTTTGCTGGAGGAAGTAGCTGTTATTCCTGTATTGGAGAACCGCACCTTCTATATGTTCTCAGATGATATCCAGCTGGTATTTGAGGAACAAGATCCCTCCCTTGCATGGGGCATTAAGTTTGCGGATCTAAACCGTTAAGTGTATTGGTTGACCGGGCGGTGAAGTCATCGCCCGGTTGGTTTTAGCTAAGGAGTTTATGTTTATGGGGAGATATATACTTAAGCGTTTCGGCATGATACTGCTGACAATGTTTATCATTATTTCATTGGGCTTTTTTGTATTGCGCCTCATGCCCGGCAGTGTGTATGACGATCCCAACCTCTCACCAGAGATTGTCGCCGCGCTGTAAGCCAAAGCTCATCTGGATAAACCGCTGATTGTGCAGTATTTTTATTTCTGGCGAAATATCATTGTAGATGGAGATTGGGGCGTATCCGTTAAGATTGAACCCAGTGTGCCGGTATTTCAGGTTTTGCGCAACCGAATCCCAGTTACAATGGCGCTGAATATTGCTTCTCTTTTAGTATCCATACCATTGGGCATTATAACAGGTACCCTGGCTGCACTGAAAAAATCCAAATTGCCAGATCATGTCTTATCTCTGATGGTAGTATTGTTTATTTCAGTGCCTTCTTTCGTCTTTGCCTCATTGCTTCAGTATTTTGCTGCGGGACAATTTGGCTGGTTCCCTGTGGTATTTCAAAACACAACGGATATGGCAGTGAAAATTTCTTCGATGGTTTTGCCGGTATTGGCATTGGCTTTGCATCCCATTGCATCCATTTGCCGTTACTTGCGTGGTGAACTGATTGAGACATTGTCGTCAGAATTTATGCTTTTGGCACGAACCAAAGGCCTGAGTCATTACAAAGCCATTGTCTGCCATGCCTTCCGTAACTCCATGGTTCCCATGGCCAATGTAGTTATTCCAATGTTTACCCACATTATGGGTGGTTCGTTGGTAGTTGAGAAAATTTTCTCTATTCCTGGAGTAGGCGGTATTATGACCAATGCGGTCAGTGTCAACGACCATTCACTGACTATGGCGGCACTGATTTTCTATTCGGCGATTTCCTTGTTTACCATTTTGTTGGTGGATATTTCCTATGGAATTATTGATCCTCGTGTCAGACTGGGGGGAAAGAAAAATGGCTGAAAATAGCATTAAAAATCTGTACCAGGAGTCTGATTATCCGGATCTGAGACCAGAGGAATTTGAACTGGCCCATGTGGGTAAACGAATTCACGATGTCAACTTTGAAGGCGAGGCTACTGGCTTCTTTAAAGAGGCGTTCCGCCGTTTTTGCCGCAACAAGGCAGCATTGGTTTCTTTTTGGATGATCTGTATCATTGTTATCATGGCCATTGTTGGGCCAAGTATGAGCGGATTCACCTACCGGCAGCAAAACCCTTTGCGCACCAATATGCCTCCTCGGGTACCGGTTTTGGAAAACCTGGGTATTTTTGATGGACGTATGGTGTTGACCAACCGGCGTGCAGATTCCATCTCCGACCCTGAAAAATATCCGGAAGGATGTATCTACCGGGTATTTAATCAGACCACTGTCCGCGGTGTTGAAATGTGTAGCGTAGAGGTGGATTACTACAAATATGTAGGAGCGGAAGACGAATATTACTGGTTTGGTACTGATAACTTTGGCCGAGACCTTTGGACCAGACTGTGGAGAGGTTCCCGAATTTCTTTGATTATCGCGGTTGTTTCAGTACTTACCAACGTGGTGATCGGTCTGATCTACGGTTCCATTGCTGGTTACTACGGTGGCTGGGTGGATATGGTGATGATGCGTATCTGTGAAATTATCACCGCGTTGCCCCAGGTTGTTGTGGTTACCATGTTTATCCTTATGTTTGGTACTGGAATGCAGTCACTGATTTTGGCTTTGGTGGTTCGTGGCTGGGTTGGTACCGCCCGTATGATCCGGGCTCAGTTCCTGCGCTTTAGAGGTCGTGAATATGTACTGGCCGCTGAGGCTTTTGGTGTACCGGAGTACGCCCAGATTTTCCGGCATATTCTGCCCAATGCCATCGGCCCGGTTATCACCCAGACTATGATGGCGGTTCCCGGTGCGATTTTCACCGAGTCCTTCCTGGCGTTTATTGGTTTGGGTCTGGCACCACCGGAACCCTCTATTGGTGTTCTGCTTTCCAACGGTCAGCAGGTCTTGATGCAGTATCCGTTCCAGACCTTGTTCCCAGCGCTGCTGATCTCTGTTTTGATGATAGCCTTTAACCTGATGGGCAATGGTCTGCGTGACGCGTTTGATCCCACACAGCGGGGTCAGGAGTAAGGAGGGAGATTGTTATGAGTGATGTAATTCTTTCTGTAGATAATCTGGCGGTCTCCTTTCGTAGCGACAACGGTATGGTTCGCGCGGTACGGGGAGTCAGTTTTGACCTTAAACGGGGCGAAACGGTAGCCATTGTAGGAGAATCTGGTTCGGGAAAATCTGTCACAATCAAAAGTATCATGGGAATCCTTACAAAAAACGCGGTGATAGACAGCGGAACCATTACATATGATGGCATGGACCTCTTAAAATTGAGCGAAAAAGAATATCATCATATTCGCGGCGCTAAAATCGGACTGATTTTCCAGGACCCTCTGTCAGCCCTGAACCCTCTGATGAAAATAGGACATCAGATTACAGAAGCTTTACGTTTGAATGGTCCCATTAGTAAAGAGGAAGCTCGGCAACGGGCTGTGGAGCTGATGGATTCTGTAGGAATTCCCGATGCCCAACGCCGTTTTGATCAGTATCCATTCCAGTTTTCCGGCGGTATGCGGCAGCGTGTGGTTATTGCCATCGCTCTCGCTCGTGACCCGGAAATCCTGATTTGTGACGAGCCAACTACCGCATTGGATGTCACCGTGCAGGCAAAAATTTTGGATCTGATTGGAGAAATCAAAGCAAAACGAAACCTTTCGATTATATTTATTACCCACGACCTGGGCGTAGTGGCCAGCATTGCGGATCGCATCAACGTGATGTACGCAGGTAAAATTGTAGAAACCGGTACCACTGAGGAGATCTTTTTTGACCCTCGCCATCCCTATACACAGGCTTTGCTGGCCTCTATGCCCGATCTGGAAACTTCGGAAAAACTGGCCAGTATCCCAGGTGTTCCACCTAACATGATCTATCCTCCCAAAGGTGATGCCTTTGCCGCTCGTAATCCCAACGCGCTGAAAATTGACTTTGAGCGGGAACCACCTTTCTTTAAAATTAGCGATACTCATTACGCCGCTACCTGGACATTGCATCCCTACGCTCCCAAGATAGAGATGCCAGGAGTACTTAAAGAGCGTATTGAGCGGATGAGGAGGAATCACGCATGATGGAAAACAAAGCTCCATTGCTGGAAGTTGAGCACCTCAAAATGACCTTTACCTCTGGTAAGGGTAAAAAGAAAGTGGTGGTCAACGCCATTGATGACAACAGCTTCAATGTGTATGAGGGGGAAACCTTTGGATTAGTAGGTGAGTCGGGATGTGGCAAAACCACCACAGGACGTTCTATTGTCCGGCTTTACCATCCCACAGGTGGAACTATGCGTTTTGATGGCCAAGATATCAGCGGGCCTATGACCCGGGAATTGCGCCACTTTTTAAGTGATAATATCGCTATGGTATTCCAGGATCCTGTAGATTCTCTCAACCCCCGTATGACTGTTATGGAAATTGTAGAGGAGGGGCTGAAATACCGGGGGATGAAAAACGCCGCCGAGCGCAGGGAACTGGTATACGATATGCTGGATAAGGTGGGCCTGACCCGGGAACACGCCAGCCGTTATCCCCATGAGTTTTCGGGTGGACAGCGGCAACGTATTGGTATCGCCAGGGCGCTGGTGGTAAAGCCCAAACTGATTATTGCTGACGAGCCAGTTTCCGCCCTGGATGTATCCATACAGGCCCAGATTATCAACCTTTTAAATGAGCTCAAGGAAGAGCTGGGCTTGACCATTATTTTTATTGCCCATGACCTGAGTGTGGTGAAGTATTTCTCCACCCGCGTGGCCGTTATGTATCGGGGCAAAATTGTGGAAATGGCTCCCTCCAAGGATTTGTACCGCAACCCGGTACACCCCTATACCATTTCTCTGCTGTCATCGGTTCCTCAGCCGGACCCCACCTATGAGCGCAGCCGGAAGAGCATTTCTTACGATATTGTAGCTGACCATATTGAAATGCCAGACGAGGAACGCAAGATGCATGAAATTTGGCCGGAACATTTTGTTTACTGTAACAGCAAAGAATTGGAGCGTTACCAGCAAAAACAGAGACCATAACAAGAAGGAGAAAAAACATGTTTGATGTTGCGATCAAAAACGCCCAGGTGGTGGATGGAAGCGGGAAAAAGCCCTATCAGGCCAGTGTATACCTTTCTGGCGACCGAATTGCTGAAATCAGTCAGGATGATTCACTGCCGGGGGCCCAGGTGATAGATGGCGCGGGGCTGACCCTTGCCCCAGGTTTTATCGACCTGCACACCCATTCGGATGGTTCCCCCTACTGTGCTCCCGACTTTGAAAGCGCTCTGACACAGGGAATCACCTTCCATTTGGCTGGAAACTGCGGCGGCTCTTTGGTACCCAATACCCCTAAAGATCACGTTGCCCATGGAAATGGTATCACCAAGAATAAATTTGGACGTCTCATTGGGGATGAGGGATATGAGGCCTGTGATGTCACCAGCTATTGCAAAGAGGTAAACTCTCTTGGAATTGCGATCAATTTCTCCACCCTTGTGGGACATGGAGCCTTGCGGAACTGTGTCATGGCGGATCCTTCCGTTGCTGTACCTTCAGCTCAGGAACTGGAGGGGATGATCCAGCTGCTGACAGAACAGCTGGAACAGGGGGCGCTGGGAATGTCTTTGGGTTTGACCTATAAGCCTGGACTGTATTCCCAAACCGAGGAGCTGGTTGCGCTGGCCAAGGTGGTTGCCAAGTACAATCGAGTTTTGGCTGTTCACATGCGCAATGAGGGAGAAAAAATATTTGAAGCTTTGGCCGAGATGCGCTATGTGGCGCAGCAGAGCGGAGTACATATTCACATCTCCCATTTTAAATTGATGTTTGCGGGACAGTGGGGCAAGGCGGATGAGCTTCTGGCGGCTGTTGATGATATGAAGGCGGAGGGTTTGCATATTACCTGCGACCAATATCCTTACTGCGCGTCCAGTACAGGCTTTTTGTCTCTGCTCCCCAGCTGGGCCAAACAGGGCAGCCGGGATGAAATTTTGGCTCGGCTCAAAGATGACGCCCTGTTTGCCAAAATGCGTCCCGATATTACCGCGGATCTGAAGCGTCGGGGTGGTCCCACCCGAAACGCTGCTTCCTATACCTGTGGTGGACTGCCGGAATGCGATGGCAAAACCCTGGCGGAAGCCGCTGAGATTTTGCATATGGAGCCAGAGGATGCCTACCGCCAGATCTTGATTGCCAGCCGTTGTGGTGCCAATGCCATCTATTATGCCATGGATGAGGCGGATGTATTGAAGATTGCCTCTCGGGCAGATATCGCAGTGGCATCTGACGGCTATGGGTATGACATCCTGTCCGCGGCCCCCATTGGGAAACCCCATCCACGCAGCGCAGGTACTTTTGTGCGTTTTCTCCGGCTGGCCAGAGAGCACCAGCTGATGTCTCTGGAAAGCGCGGTCCACAAGATGACCGGTCTGTCGGCGCGTATTGTCGGCCTGCGGGACCGGGGCCTGATTCGCAAGGGCTTTTTTGCGGATCTGGTGTTGTTTGATAAAGACACCATTGGAGATAATGCCACCTTTGAGCAGCCGGCTCTGGCGGCCAGCGGTGTACGCTATGTGTTTGTAAATGGAGTTCAGGCTTTTGCAAATGGAGTTTGTCAGGGAACGAGAAGCGGACGGTTTATACTGGCTGAAAAGGATTGAAAGGTAAGATAAACGGCTTCTCCTTGACATACGCTGTTTGAAGAAAGGAAAGTGTGTATTATGGTACATAAAATTCCCACAAAGGAATTGGAAACGATTTGTGCCCAATTTGATGGAAGCTATGGCTTGTACGCGTCTGTTCCAGAGACAGGAGAAACATTCTCTATTCATGGGGATCAAATGTTTTACAGCGCCAGTACCATTAAAGTTCCGATTCTGGGGCTGCTTTTGCGAGATGGAGAATCTGGAAAAATCAATCTTGATGAAAAACGTGTCATAGCTGCAGAAAACCGGGTAGGGGGATCGGGTATTTTACAGTCTCTCAGCCCGGATTTGGAGCTCAGCTTGCGGGACATTGCCGAATTGATGATTGTACTCAGTGACAATACGGCAACCAATGAGATTATTGACGCGGTAGGTGGAACTGGCCGCATCAATGCCTTCTGTCAGGAGCAGGGCCTGTGGCAGACCAGAATTTACAACAAAATGATGCGTAAACGCAGCACAGAGGATTCCCAACGGGATGTAACTACTTCAAACCATACTTCCGCCCGGGATTTGGGATATATTATGGAACGGATTATGGATGGAAGCTTTGTCAGCCCCCAAGTAAGCCGGGATATGTATCGGATCATGGCGGGACAGAGACTGGGAAAATTTAGCCCATCTTTGCCAGGGGCAGATCGCTTCGATCCCACCAAGGACCCTGCCCTGCCTGTGGAGGGGCGTGTGATTATCGCGGCAAAAGGCGGTACATTAAGCAATATTGGAATTTCCCATGACACAGCTATTTTTGTCCTTCCCGATGGCCGCAAATACAGCCTGACCATCTGCACACAAACCCGAAATGTACGCCAGGCCCAGCCACTGATGGGAGAGTGCGCCCGGGTACTGTACCAAGCTATGCTTTAAAGAGAGTGGGAAAACCCCATACCAAAACAGAGAGGCCAATGGCCTCTCTGTTTTTTGTATTCCAGGGCCCTTGCCATAATAGGCAATGGGACGATGGCTTTTTTAGCCAAACTGTCAAAAATGGTAACGATCTTTTGCCATCAATTGACGCTTTTAGGGTGAAATGCTATCATGGGTCTGTAAACTTTGTCCACAAAACCTGAGGCATTTTACTGCCATGTCTCACAGAAAAGAGGGAAAAATTATGGATCAAATTGAACAGCTGATCTGCCAGCGAGTTGATGAAAACAAAGACAAGATCATTGCCTTTGGCCGGGATCTGTGGCACCACGCGGAGCTGGGCTTCCAGGAGTTCCGCACTGCGGGGAAATTTGCCCAGGGGCTCAAAGAGCTGGGGCTGGAGACCGAGGAGGGTTTGGCCATCACCGGTGTAAAGGGCTACCTGAAGGGTAAGGGAGCTCCCGGCATTACTGTTGCTTTGATGGGAGAGTTTGACGGTCTGCCCATTCCCAACTGCAAATATGCCAATCCAGAAACAGGTGCCGCCCATTGCTGTGGACACCATGCTCAGGCCACTGGTGTCTATGGTGCCGCCTTTGCCCTGACCGACCCGGAAATTGCCAAGCATCTGGACGGCAATATTGTCTTTTTTGGTGTTCCCGCGGAAGAATATGTGGAAGTGGAGCTGCGCAACAAAATGCGGGAAGAGGGCAAGCTGCGCTATGGCTGCGGCAAATGTGAGCTGATCCGCATTGGCGCCATGGATGATATTGATATTACAGTGGGACATCACAGCGCAACTGTTTCCCGGTTGGTTACCGCCAACCGTTCCTGCAATGGTGTTATGAGCAAGCTGGTGCGGTACACCGGCCGGGCCTCCCATGCGGCAGGTGGACCGGAGGCGGGGGTAGATGCCCAAAACGCCGCTTTGCTAGCCATGCGTGCTGTGGATATGCAGCGGGAGACTTTCCGGGATAAGGACTATGTCCGGGTCCATGGCTGGATCTCCAAGGTGGAGGGTGCCGCCAATATTATTTCGGATGATGTCAGCATGGAGTTCTCTATTCGTGGCAAGACAGTGGAGTCCTTTATGGACGCGGCCGCCAAGGTGGACCGTTCCCTGAAAGCAGGCGCTTTGGCTACTGGCTGTGGCCTCTCCATTAAAAACCTGCCTGGCAGTTTGCCTATCCGTCCGGTAAAGGATACCCGGGCCATTGATGAGGCGCTGCGGGATGTGGGTGAGGGAATCTATCCCATCACCTGCACCGGACCGGATTTCCACGCCACCAGCTCGGGAGATTACGGAGATGTTTCGGCTATTATGCCCCTGCTGCAGTTTAATTCCGGTGGATTCAGCGGCCGGTTCCACAGCCCAGATGTGGATGTAGCCGATGAGTATGAGGCCTATGTACTGCCCGCTAAAATTTTCGCCCTGGTGGGATATAAGTTGCTGAAAAACGGCGGAGATTATGCCAAGGCACTGATGGACAGCTTTGAGGCTCTGTTTACCAAAGAGGAGTACATTGCCTTTATGGAGCGGTGCCTCATTGAGGAGACCATCGAGCCCAACCCACTTCCCCTGTTAAAATAACATAGGATAAAATAAACAAGGCCCCCCGGATATAACATTCCGGGGGGCCTTGCTGCAGGAGAAAGTATAAAAAGGGAGGGGATTTTTACTGTTTGTGACCCGATATTATGCTGGTCAGCTTAGACCAGAGAGAGGGCCGTTCTTTTTCCCGAGGCTTTGCAGTTTCCCAGCCATGTTCCAGGAAATACTGCTGGCAATCCAGTGCCAGCTTTTTCTCACGCTGGGGCAAACGGTAGCTGCCGTCTGGCTGTAGGATTCTGGCCTTTTGTGTGTCATGGAGAATAACCGATAAAATTTCCAGGATTTGTTCCTTTAACTGAGAGTCCAGTATGGGGCAGGCGATTTCTACCCTTCGGGTCAGGTTCCGGGTCATCAAATCCGCTGAGGAGATGTAGATCTGTGGGTCATCTACTCCAAAACAATAGACCCGGGAGTGCTCCAGAAAACGCCCAACAATGCTGGTTACCGAAACCCTTTCGGTTTTCCCAGGAATGCCAGGCAGGATACAGCAGATACCCCGGACAATCAGCTGGACCGGCACACCGGCGCAGGAGGCCTCTACCAGTTTGTCAATCATTTCCCGTTCGGTGAGGGAGTTCATTTTCATCAGAATCCGGCTGGGTTTCCCCTCCTTGGCCAAAGCGATCTGCTGGTCAATCAATGTAAGCCAGCCTGGCTTCATAGTACGGGGAGCCACCAGCAGTTTTTTGTAAATGCCATCCAAATTGGAAAGAGCCATATTTTTGAAAAACTCGGCGGCATCGCTGCCAATATCGGGATTTCCGGTTATCAAACTGAAGTCGGTATAGAGACGGGAGGTTTTTTCGTTGTAATTTCCAGTGCCAATTTGGGTAATATAGGAGATTTTTCCCTTGTCCCTGCGGGTGATCAAACAGATCTTGGAATGAACTTTAAAGGACTCAAATCCATAAATGACCCGGCAGCCAGATTCCTCCAGTCGTTCCGCCCACTGGATATTGTTATCCTCGTCAAACCGGGCTCGCAGTTCCATGAGCACGGTGACTTCCTTTCCATTTTCAGCGGCAGTACACAGATGTTCCACTACCTTTGATTTGGATGCCAGACGATAGATGGTAATTTTAATGGAGAGGACACTGGAGTCGTTGGCTGCCTCTTTTAACAGGTGCAAAAAGGGATCCATGGACTCAAAGGGATATAGCAACAACAGATCCTGTTGCTGTAGATGCTTGATTAGGCCTGGTCCATGGGGCAGATCGGCAGGATATCTGCTTTCAAAAGGGGGATAGGTCAACATTCTACGGACAGCCAGGGGCAGCTTTTCGGCCAGGGCGTCAGGGCTGGGCAGATGAATGGGCAGACGGCTGCGATACTGTTGGCTGTCCTGTAGTCCCAAGCGACTGCGCAATGCCAGCAGCAGCTTTTTATCACAGTCTCCCTGGTATTCCAGCCGGACTGGAGCCAGCCGACCACGCTTTTTGAGGACCTTTTTCATGTGGTGTCGGTAATCCTCTTCCAGCTCGTCATTTTCCTCTTCCAGATTGATGTCTGCGTTTCTGGTGACCGATACCACCATTCGGCTGATTGTTTGATAGAGAGGGAACAACTGATCGGTAAAAAGCAGAATCAGCTGATCCATCGCCAAATAGCGCAAAGGTTCCCCGGGCAGGAAAATGCCTGCCGGCAGGAAAGCGGGAATGGGGACGATCCCCATAATATTTTCCCGATCTCCCAGTTTGAGCCGGGTTACAATATTGAGGGCTCCATTGGCCAGGTGGGGAAAGGGGTGCAGAGGGTCCACAATCTGAGGGGATAGGACTGGCTGGACATTTTCCTGGAAATACCGTTCCAGGTATTTTTTATCCCCATTGGCCAGATTCTCCAAATGAAGCACAAAGATCTGATACCGCTGTAACTGGGATTCTATTTCCTGTAAAATTTTATCCCGCTTTTTATAGAGGGGACGCACAGCGGCAAAAATGCGATCCAATTGCTGGCTGGGAGTGAGATTGCTTTTGTTGTCAATATGGGGACTTTTCAGCAGGGACATGTCATGGAGGCTGCCCACCCGGATCATAAAAAATTCATCCAGATTGCTGCTGAAAATCGAGACAAATCGCAGCCGCTCCAGCAAGGGGACCGAATCATCCTGGGCCTCTTCCAGTACCCGCTGATTGAATCGCAGCCAGGACAGTTCCCGGTTTTGTGTAAAGCTGGTATCAAACAGTTTTATTTTCTTTTCCATCTTTCACACCTTGCTGTAGAATACGGGTAATGAAAAAGCCTTCCCGTACCCCATAATTGCTGACAATAATTTCTTCGCTGTCATAATATTTGGTAATCTGACGCAGGAGGATCAGTCCCGGAATGATGGTATGGACACGATCTGGACAGATTTTTAAAATCAGGCTCTTGGCGGTGGCATCCTTATCTTTGAGCATTTTTACAATATATTTGAGATGATCGGTTTCAATGCGGTTGTGGGTGGGAGGTAAGCTAAATAGGTAGTTGTTTAGTTTTAAGGCTGCCCGAACAGTTCCCCCTACGCCGCAAATGGTTTTATATTGGGTGTGCTGAATGTGGGAAAGGGCCTTGAGTTCACTTAAAGAGGCTTTCTCAATGGCTTTCCACTCCTTGCTTTTGGGCAGGATTTTTTCCACATACCGGTTGTATAAATTCAGCGATCCAATGGATATACTGGCTGGCTGCAACAACTGTCCGTCCTGATAGGTGGCCAGTTCGGTACTGCCTCCGCCAATATCCACCAGAATACCATTCTCTATTTTAATATTGTGTATGGCTCCCACAAAATCCAGGGTGGCTTCCTCCTCGCCGCTGAGTACCTCAACGGTTTGACCCACGCGCTGCTGAATTTCTGCCACTGCTTCCTGGGTGTTTTGGATGTTCCGCAGAGATGCGGTGGCAAAAATGCGAATTTGTTCCACATCCATACTTTTGGCAATGGTACAGAACTCTTCCAGTACAGCGCAGGCCATATCAATTCCCGGTTGGGTCAGCTGTCCCTCTTTGACATATCCCACGATACCAGCGGTGGCTTTTTTGGTAAATAAAATGTTGAAATTGTCATCCTTCACCCGATAGATGGTCAAACGGATGGTATTGGAACCTAAGTCAATGGTAGCGTATAGCAACTCTAAAATCCTTCCTTTTTCGGCAAATTTTGCCCTATATACGGCATTATCATAGCAATCTTTAGATGTGGATTGAATCACAAACAGGAAAAGATAAAGTAAAATTGCTGTAAGCCCTATTCGTTTACAAGCCATCTGTTCTATAGTATACTGACCTTACAGAAGAAAATGCGACTTTGCTTTGTGAGAGATAGGGGGACCTGCAATGTTTACTGTCCAAAAAATTACCAGAGAGCAGCATATGACCAGCCGTTGGACAGGTGGAACAACTACCCAGCTAGCCATTTATCCGCCCCAGGCTGATTATGGAAAAAGGAATTTTATATGGCGTATCAGTTCCGCTACGGTGGAACAGGAAACCTCGGTTTTTACGTCGCTGCCCGATTACAACCGGATTATTTCGGTGGTCTCAGGAGAACTATCCCTAACACATGAAAACCGGCCTTTGGTGATGCTGAAGCCTTTTGATCAAGACGATTTTGACGGGGGAATCCAAACAGTCAGCGCAGGAAAGGTGACGGACTTTAATATTATGGCCCGGAAAGGCCAGTGCCAAGCGGCTTTGGAAACCCTGCGGCTGGCGGCGGATAGCTGTTGTACCCTGGCCGGATATTCTCGTAAAGGGGCATATAACCATTACACCAGGGCAATCTATTGCGCCCAGGGGGAAGTGGAAATAAAAGTGTCTAGTTCAGTTTTTGATCTGGATGAGGGAGACTTGCTGTTGCTGTCTACCCAGGAGGAGGCAAATTTTTCCCTGGAATTTTTGTCGAAACAAGATGCTGGACTTTTTATATGCGATCTTTTGATCAAGTAAGAGGAGAAAGCATGGATTGATAGGCTGTTCACATGCAGATGAAACCAGATAGAGCGGATGAACGATAAACAACTTGGTTTATGAGAGCAAACAAAAAAGACACGCGACAGCGTGTCTTTTTATTTTTAGGGAGTATTGTAGTCTGCCATTTCCATTCCGATAATCATACAGCTATATTTTATCCTGGGTTGTATGTAGATAAGGCATTGCTTAATTGTAAGATCCATTGGGGGTAATTTTGCTCCAAACTGGGGTTTACTATATTCATGAATTCCACTTTGCCATTTCTATAGGTCCCGTTACAGGTGAACTGATATTTGATATCTTCAAACAGAACAATCAGTTCCACTTCCAGACGGAGAAACATGTAGTCCAGCCGGGTTTGAGAAAATTTTGCTTGGGCTTTCCAAATATCTACACCCTGTTCCTCTAGCTTTGACAATGCCCAAAACATGTCATCGGAGTTTCCAATATAAGTTCGGATCGCCTGTTCATCTTTCGTTTCGATTGCTTTTGCCGCTTTTTGCGCGCACATATATGCGGGAATACATTGCCACGCAAAGCCATTACCTCCAACCAATCCATTGAGGGTGGGAATCAAAAGAAGGACAAGCAGACAGGAGACGGTTATGGACACCACCAACTTTTTTTTGAACTCCTTCGTCTTTTGGGCAATCTCATTTTCAGAATAGTCAATGATATTTTTCACTGCCGCATCAATAGTGCTCGTATCTTCCTCTTTGTTGGTGCGTTCTCCCGAGATCAACTCTGCGACGGTAGCATCTAAGGCCGCTGCCAGAGGTTCGAGTAGCGATATATCAGGGGCACATAGGCCACGCTCCCACTTGGAGACAGCTCTGTCGGTAATATGAAGCAGGTCTGCCAGTTCCTTTTGGGTCATGTTTTTTTCTTTCCGGAGTTGTTTAATAAAAGCTCCAGTTTTTATATTATCCATTTTCTTTCATACCCCCTTACCTCAAGATTATAGCATAGGTGCATAGAAATGCACCAAACCGTTGGTTGAGTTTATAAATGGGGGAATTCATTTGCAATCTCGCAACACTATAGGGCCCCAGGAAAATTACTGAGAAATATAGCCGATCATTCATATTCCTCCCGAATGGTAAAAGTTTGAGGCAAATGAAAAATTCCCTTTGGTATCCAATGGGGTGGAGCAAAGGGAAAGACATCAGTTTTGTTTCAGTGCAAAAAATATGGACACAAAGCTTGCTTTGTGTCCATATGGTGCCGGCGGTGGGACTTGAACCCACACGGTATTGCTACCAACGGATTTTGAGTTTTGGGGACAACCCCGAACCTGCTACCCTGTAGTGGAACCAACCGGACTTTTCGGACACCTTCCGCGAAGCTAAAAACCGCTGAAACACTGATAAAATCGGCATTTCCAGAACAA
>CALXEL010000018.1 GCA_944387315.1 uncultured Clostridia bacterium | reverse complement strand
TGGAGGAGTTCCTATTGTATCAGATTGCTTACTATTTTATGCTGTTGATGATTTACAGTTTTATCGGGTGGGTTTATGAGTCGGTTCTCTGCTCTATCACCCAAAAGACTTTGGTCAACCGGGGGTTCCTCAATGGCCCTATCTGCCCTATCTATGGGTTTGGTGCCCTCAGTGTGATTTTGTTGCTGAAAGATATACAGCACAATCTGATTGCTCTTTTTTTGGCCAGTATGGTGGTCACCGGTGTATTGGAATATTTGACATCTTATTTGTTGGAGCATTTTTTTCACGCCAAATGGTGGGACTACAGCGACCAGCCTTTTCAGATTGAGGGCCGGGTCTGTCTTTTGGGAGTGACAGTCTTTGGCTTGATGTCGGTACTGCTGATCCGGGTGGTCAACCCCTGGATTTGCTCTCGTGTGGACCGGATTTCCCAGGGAATACTCTATTTGCTGGACAGCATCTTTTTTGTACTGGGCAGCTGTGACTTTACAGTTACAGTGGTTCATCTCTTGCGGATGAATACCCGGCTGCAGGAAATCCAGTCTGCCATCAACGCCTACAAGGAGGAATACCGACAGAATCTGGCCAGAGATATGGAATCCTTGCGGCGTAGCCTGGAGGCCAAATGGGAGGAGAGACTGGAGGAAAAGGACCGCCTGCGTGGCCTACTGGAAGAGAAGCTGCAAAGTGGGGAGCGGTGGAAGCTCCAATGGGAAGCCCGTATGGATGCTTTTGAAAACAGCCGGTTCCACTCTGAAAGAATCAAAAAACTTTTGGAGGCCCACAAATATCAGGATCGGCGTATTTTGAAAGCGTTCCCCAAAATGCATTCCACTACCTACCGGGAAGCTTTTGAGAAGCTGAAAAAACATTTGGACGCATAAATTTTAAAAAACAGCCCGCCAAAAGAATTTTCTTTTGGCGGGCTGTTTTTTATTTGACTTTAGCTATCTATCTTTTGGCATGGTGCGGATGTCATTGCCAACAAAAGGAATGGTGACACATCCTCCCACCAGCCGGGAAACGATTCGGGATGAGTATTTTTTCTCGATCTGTTTAATATCCAAGTTGGTGTTGATAATAGTGGGCTTCTTCTCGATCTGACGGGTATTCAAAATATTGTATAGGAGTGAAACGGCAAAGCCACTGGAAAACTCAGCACCCAAATCATCCAAGACCAACAGGTCACAGTCCAGCACAAACTGTAGGGAATCCTCGTCCGACTGTGACTCCCGGGTGAAGCGTTCCCGCTCCAACCGGTTCATCAGGCTTTGTACCGAGGTGTACAGCACATCATATCCCCGTTGAATCACCACCGCGGCAATGGAGAGGGAGAGGTGGGTTTTCCCCAAACCAGTAGGCCCCTGGAAAAACAGGCTGGGGGATTCTGGGGTAAAGGTGTTGGCATACTGTACACAGCGCTGATAGGCAGTAGTCATAATCTTCCGGGCGGTGACAGAATAGCCGGGAAGGGTAGTGGTGGGGTAGTAGTCCAGACGGAAGCGCTCAAAACCGTACTCCCTCAGGTTAGCGCTGTCATTGAGCTGTTTGTAGGCAATTTCTTTTAAAAGGGTTTTCATACAGCTGCACATGCCTTGAGAAGTATACCCAGTATCTCCACAAAGGGCGCATTGGTGGTGCAGTTCCAGATAGTCCGGTGGATAACCTTTGCTGGCTAAAGCGGCTGTTTTGGCCTGCTGCATTTGCAGGTTGGCCTGGCGCAGTTCCTCGATCTTTTCAGGGACGTTCTCACCGGACAGAATTACCTTGGCAATGGAGACGCTGGTGTCCAGCAGTTTCCGTTCAATAGCAAAAACCTCCGGCAGCTCTTCCCGGATTTTTTGCCGGCGGTACTGCTGTTCCTCCCGGGCTTTGCTTCTCCGTTGGCCCAGCTCGCCGAAAGCCAGATCCATAATATGTTTGGAATAAGCCATCTACAGGCCTCCTTACTTTTGGGTAATGAAGTTATCAAATATCTGACGTTCCAGATCGGAAATATTGTAGGACGAAGAAGTGGGGGAGGGAGCCTGAACGGGCGGGGCTTCCTCTATAGCTTCTTTGGGAGTGCGGTATCCCTTTTCGTGCCAGGATTTCAAAATGGTGTCTATGTAGGGAAAACTCAATTTACCAATATTGTCCACTGTCCGTTCATAGGCCAGCCGGATCATGGCAATGTCAAAGTGATATTCGTTAAACCAGCTGTTGATATATTTTTGTTCCTTTGGTCCCAGTTTCCGGTCTCCAATACCGAAAGCGCTGCGTACCTGGTTTTCGTGGCAGTTTTTCTCGGTGAGAAATTTAATGTGACGCTCGGCTTTATCGTAGGTATCAATGCCGTCATTTACCCATCCAGCCGCGGTTTTTTCAATGTACCGCATATTATTTTTTCCAATGGAGTGGCAATAGTAGACAACCATAAGAATAAAATCAGCAGCTAGTCCGTAATATGAATAGAGGGCTACAACAGTGTCCATATCCGCGGAGCTTAAAGGTTTTCCCAATGCCTGTTGTATTTCCTGCATCAGCTGGGCCAGTTTGCCGTCCTGCGCGATCAGATCCAGTGCCTCCTGTCTGGAAAGCCGGGGCTTTGAAGAGACAAGCACCACCCGATTTTCTCCTTTGGCCAGTTCTTTCTCATGGATAGGCTCTGTATTTTTGACAGGACTACTGACCGGTTGAGAAGCACTGTTGGAAGTTTTTTGTTCATTTACAAAGGCGTGTTCCCCAGTCTCATAAACCAAACCATGGGCAATCCAGTAGGAGAGAGCATCCTGGATCTCGGCGGCAGGTAAATTGAGGCAGCTGGCACTGGCGGGGGCTTCCATTGGCTCGTTGTGACGCAGCAGTATGAGCAGCACCTTAAGCTGCAGCGCTCCGCAGAGGCGGATGTGCTCATCTACCACCGAGACTGGCACCGCAAATGCGGAACGAAAACAGCCGTAATTGATTTGATATTCCATAGTTCCCTCCTGCGTCTTTGGGCGGAACAAAGGTCGCCCATTCCTTACAGGTTGTATTATAGCATATTCTCATTTTTCTTCCTAGAGGCAAAGAATTATGGAATATTATAATTTTCTGAGTGGGAAATGCAGGAAAATCTCTTGTGCATTTTATCAAAGAAAAGTGTGGAAGCGACTCTTAAGATTGTTAGATCGCTGATTGTGTTCTATTCCAAAATAGTATATAATGAAAAAAGGTCGACATGGAGGAAAAAATATGATAGGAGATCTGCATTGTCACACAAAATTTTCTGATGGTTCCATGAGTATGGATGACGTCCTGTTTTATGCCAAGCGAGCGGGACTTGACTTTGTTGGAATCACAGATCATGACACCATGGCCGGTCTGACACGCGCAACAATTATAGGAAAGCGCCTGGGAATTGGTGTGGTTCCGGGAGTGGAGTT
>CALXEL010000017.1 GCA_944387315.1 uncultured Clostridia bacterium | reverse complement strand
TCAACGACGACTTTACCTTCCAGCGGGTGGCTTTCCCCCAGGGGGAACAGTGCCGGGAGTTCTCCCTGCTCACCCCTCTGACCCAGGCGGATTTTATCATCAACCTGCCCAAACTGAAAACCCATGGAATGACCGCCATCTCCGGTGGAGTCAAGAACCTGTTCGGCTGTATTCCCGGGCTGCAAAAGCCGGAGCTCCACTTCCGGTTTCCCAAAACCCGGGAGTTCTGCAATATGCTGGTAGATCTCTCTCTGGCGGTGGCACCGGGATTTACCATCACCGATGGGGTCTGGGCTATGGAGGGGGACGGCCCCTCCGGGGGAATCCCCAAGTACCTGGGGATCACGCTGGCCTCCGACCAGATCTATGCCCTGGACTATGTCCAGAGCGTGGTGATGGGACTGGACCCTATGAAGGTACCAACGGTGGCCTGTTCGGTTGACCGGGGGCTCTGTCCCACTTTTTTGGAGGAGATTTCCATTGTGGGAGACGGGTTTGAGGTATGCCCTGATTTTCGTCTGCCTAAAACCAAAACCATTGATTTTCTCGACCACCTGCCCGGTTTTCTCCGGCGGCCTGCCGCCTTCCTTTGTGAGGAGGTACTGGCCCCCCGGCCGGTGGTCCGCCAGCGGGATTGTATCGGCTGCGGCCGCTGTGCCCAAAGCTGTCCGGCCCAAATTATCCGGATTGAAAAAGGCAAGGCCCACATTCCCACCGATGGCTGTATTCGGTGCTTCTGCTGCCATGAAATGTGTCCGGTCAAGGCCATTTCGATCCGGCGGTTTTCTGTTTTCGACCGATAGGAGGTGTATCCCAAGTGGATAAAAGTTCTCTGCTGGCCCCTTGTAAAATCAATCTCAGCCTGGCAATCACCGGGCGGCTGCCCGACGGCTACCACCATATGGAGATGGTCATGCAGACGGTGAGCCTTTGGGATCAGGTGGACATTTTTCTGAACGGCGGCCGGGAGGTGCGGATTTTTACCGATGCTGCCCAGATTCCAGCAGACCGTACCAATATCGCTTGGCGGGCTGCCATGGCCTATTTTCAAGGCATAGAGCTGGACCCTGTGGGACTGGATATCACCCTGCACAAAGGGATCCCCGCCCAGGCGGGACTGGGAGGTGGCAGCGCCGATGGAGCGGCGGTGCTGGTTGGCCTCAACCAGCTGCTGGGGGGAGGGGTATCTTCTCACCGTCTGGCGGAACTGGGATTTTCGGTGGGAGCGGACATTCCTTTCTGTCTCTTGGGAGGCACCCGGCTGGTCACAGGTAAAGGGGAGCGTACCTGCCCGGTCAGTCCTATGCCGGATTGTTTCATTGTGCTTGCCAAACCGGCAGAGGGCGTTTCCACTGCCGGGGCCTTTGCCCGGTTTGACCAGATCCATCCCGACTGTCCGGGAGAGACAAAACAGGTGCTGAAAGCTCTGGAAACAGAGGACATGACCGCCCTGGGCCAGGCCTTGTTCAATGTACTGGAGCCGGTTTGCGGCCTGGAAGAGGTGCCCTTTCTGGTGGATAAGATGAAAACCATGGGGGCGGTAGGTGCCTGCATGAGTGGCTCTGGCTCAGCGGTTTTTGGGCTTTTCTCACAGGAAAAAGAGGCCAGCCGCTGCAGGGAGGCCTTGGAGGCCCTGGGCTTTTGGAGCGCACTCTGCCAGCCGGTGTCCCATGGCCCGGTTGTCAAGGAATGACTTTGGTGAATATTTCCAAAAATCCTGTCCATACTTTCGGTAGACAAGAAAGGAAAGGACAGGATTTTTTTGAGAAAATTTGCCATAGAGTGGGCTATGCTTTTTGGTTTGCTGGCGGCGGCGCTAATGGGTTCCACCGCTGTATTCGCCCAGGATTGCGCCCAGATTCAGCAGGATGTGATCCGTCTGCACATTCTGGCCAATTCAGACAGCGAGGAGGACCAGCGCCTTAAGCTGACAGTCCGAGACGCCATTTTGGAGCGCACTTCTGACATTTTCGGCACCCCCCACACCAAAGGGGAGGCCCAGAGTATAGCCAGAGAAAACCTGGAAACTGTCGAGGAAATCGCCCGGGAAACCTTGGCTCAACAGGGCTGTGATTTTCAGGTAGAGGCCCAGCTGGTCAATATGTTTTTTACCACCCGCCACTATGATGGGTTTGATCTGCCCGCCGGGCGATATGACGCCATCCGGGTCACCATTGGGGAAGGAGCTGGCCAGAACTGGTGGTGTGTGGTTTTCCCACCGATGTGTATCTCGATGGCCCAGCCTGCCGAAAGCGCCCAGATTGCCCAGGAAATCCTGGCGCTGGGTGAGACCCCCGCCTACCGGCCTAAGCTGGCGGTGGTGGAGTGGTATCGCAGCTGGCAGGAAAGCAGGAAAAATACCTGATAAGTCTATATACAAAACAGGCTTTGGCCAATGGCCAAAGCCTGTTTTTTTATTTGGGAAGTGGTCACCCGATGAGTTTTAACCGCAGGGAGGTGAGTATCTTTTTCTCCCTGCGTGAGACCTGCACCTGGGTGAGCCCCAAAATTTGGGCGGTTTGTGTCTGGGTTTTGCCGGAAAAATACCGCAGGACTATGAGTTTTCGATCGTTGGGCTCCAGCTGGCCCACCACCTGCTTAAGGGACAGCAGGTCGGCGATCTGTTCCTCTGGGGAGTCGGTGGGCAGATCGATCTGGCCGCCTCCCTCCTCGTCGCTTTCGGTGAGAGAGAGGGGGGGAGCGGAGACGTTGAGGGCCTCAATGACCGCGCTTTCCGATACCTCCATCACCTGGGCCAGCTCGCTGACCGTAGGTTCCCGGCCATGGGCGCTGGTAAACTGCTCCCGGCTCCGGGCTACCTTGAGGGACAGCTCCTTGAGGGTACGGCTCACTTTGATAGCCCCTCCATCCCGGAACAGCCGGCGCATTTCCCCCAAAATCACCGGGACGGCGTAGGTTGAAAACTTGACCCCCCGGCTGTGGTCAAAGGCATCGGAGGCCTTGACCAGTCCCATGCAGCCCGCCTGGAACAGGTCGTCATACTCGATTCCCCGGCCTTTGAATTTGTGGGCGCAGGCGTGGACCAGTCCCAAATTATTCTGGATAATCTCATCCCGGCTCAGGTTTTCCACACTATACATGTACGGCACCCTTAGAGGTGATCCTCCTTTCCAGCACAACGGTGGTACCTCTGCCGGGTTTGGAATGTACTTTTACCTTGTCCATTAAGCTTTGCATAACCGCGAAGCCCAATCCGGCCCGCTCACCGGTCTGGCAGGTGGTATACAGAGGTTCCATTGCCTTGCGCACATCTTCTATACCGCACCCCTTATCCCGTACTTTAATGACAACCCTGCTGTCTGGATAGAGATAGGCCGATATGTACACTATGGCGATCTGATCCCGGTAACCATGGACAATGGCGTTGGTCACCGCCTCGGAAACCGCTGTTTTTATGTCACTGAGCTCCTCAATATTGGGGTCCAGTGGAGCGATGAAAGCGGAAATTACCGTTCTGGAAAAGGCCTCGTTGGCCGAGCGGCTGTCAAATTGCAGTTTCATCTGGTTGCAGTGCTTCATTGTTTCTTTCCTCCGTTGTCCAAAACCTTCAGTTGTTCCAATCCCGCCAGCTGCATTACCTTTTTGAGTGGTGCGGGTACATTGGTAACCAGCAGATGCCCGCCCAACTCCTCCATCAGGCGGTACCGTCCCATAATCAGCCCAATACCTGAGCTGTCCATAAAGGTAACCCCGCCAAAATCCAGTATCAGCAAAGAGGGGTTCATCCGCTGACAGGCACCGTCAATGGTTTCCCGCAGTTCTTTGGCGAGATGGTGGTCAATTTCTCCAATGAGACAGGCAACTACCCTGTCCTCTTCCAGTTGCAGATTTACCGGCATTTTTTTCGTCCTTTCTCCTGGCTTTTTCCCATCTCTGCCTGTATGGGGCAGATTATGGTGGGAGATATAAAAAAATCCTCTATCCCATAGGATAGAGGATTTTTGATAAAATATCTGTCTGAGTGGCCCGGCGGATTGCTGGGAGATAAAAAGAGTTTTGCCGCCTTATGTCAATAACCGGTTATTTTTCTCGCTTTTTGTTGTCCAGAAAATCCCGGGCAATGACACGCATGTCCGATGCCAGATAGAGAGAACCAAAGGAGAGCAGCAGTTCCCCCTCCTCCAGGGCGTTGTAGCCCATGGCAAAGGCCTCCTCAAGGTTGGAGCAGGGAGTCACATCTGCGCAATACTTAGCGGCACGCTGGGCCAGGCCGGACTGTGACAGAGCCCTGGTACTGTCCGGCGTGACTGTAATCATTTTGCAGCATCTGGGGCCAAGCAAACTGAGAACCCCGTCCACGTCCTTATCCCCCAGCATACCAGCGATGGCCATCACCTTCCAGTGGGGGAACAGATCCAGAGTGTCTCGCAGCGCTTGGGCTCCTGAAACATTGTGGGCTCCGTCCACCACTACAAGGGGAGACTGGCTGATAAT
>CALXEL010000016.1 GCA_944387315.1 uncultured Clostridia bacterium | reverse complement strand
CATATTGATAATCCTTCCCTGGCGGCGGCGCATCATGTGGGGATAGAACTGTTTTATAAAATTCCAGGCCCCTTTCAGGTTCACCGAAACCACCTGGTCAAACTCCTCCTCCTTCATGGAGAGGACCAATCCGTCCCGGATGATTCCAGCGTTGTTGACCAGAATGTCCACCTGGCCAAAGTCGGCCAGCACCTGGGCGCTCACCTGGGACACCTGGTCAAAGTCGGCCACGTCGCACTGGTAGAGCTCCACCCGGGTGCCGTACTGGGCCAGTTCCTCCCGGGCCTGCCAGGCCGCCTGCTGGTTGCCGGCGTAGACAATGGCCAAATTGGCCCCCTGCCGGGCAAATTCCAGCCCGATGGCCTTGCCGATTCCCCGGCTGCCGCCGGTGATCAGTCCTGTTTTTCCTTGCAGCATCTGTATCCTCCACAGCTTATTGATTTGATTGGGCCAGCTCCTGGCAGAGGGCCTGGATGCCGGCGCTGTTTTCCACCTGGTAAATCTGGGCCTGGGGCAGAATCCGCTTGACCATGGCCGAGAGAATCTTGCCGGGGCCTACCTCAACAAAGGTGGTAAAGCCGTCTGCCCCCATCTGTTCCACAGCGGTCTGCCACCGGACCGGGCTGGCCATCTGCCGGGCCATGGTGTCGGCGATCCCGGCCCCATAGGGCTGGCCGTCCAGGTTGGCGTAGACCGGCAGCCTGGGCTGGGTCAGGGTGAGGGTACTCAGATAGTCTCGAAACTCCCTTGAGGCCCCCGCCATAAAGGGAGAGTGGAACCCGCCCCCCACCGCCAAAGGTACCGCCCGGCCCTTGCAGGCGGCCACCTGGGCCAGAAAATCGGGCATCTCCTGGCTGCTGCCTGCTACGGTCAGCTGGCCGGGGCTGTTGTAGTTGACCGGATAGACCTGTTTGTAGCGGGAGCAGAGCTCCTCCACCTGGCTGTGGGTCAGCTTCATCACCGCCGCCATGGAGCCCGGGTTCTCCCGGGCGGCTTTGGCCATCAGCTCCCCTCTCTTACAGACCAGGGGAAAGCCCACCTCCAGGGAAAAGGCCCCTCCAAAGGTCAGGGCGCTCATCTCCCCCAGGGAGAAGCCGGCGGTTCCCTGGGCCTCTACCCCCGCCTCTTCCAGGGCGGCGGCAATGGCCATCTCCACCAGATAGAGACAGGGCTGGGTGTTGTCGGTCTGGCTCAAAGTCTCCTTAACCCCGGCAAAGCACTGGGCCAAAGTGCCGGGCCGCAGCTCTTCTCCCAGCTGGAACACCTGCCGGGCCGCCGGGCTGCTCCCATACAGTTCCTCCCCCATGCCCGGGTACTGAGCCCCCTGGCCAGGGAACAAAAAGGCTATTTTACCCATTTCCCTGCCTCCTTCAGCACAGCCTGGGCCTCGTCAAAAATTTCCTCTATAATCTGGGCGGCGGGCTGTTCCTTGTGGACCATGGCGGCAATCTGTCCCGCCAAAAAGCAGCCGTTTTCCTCGTCACCCTCCACAACGGCCCGGCGCAGGGCTCCGGAACCCATGGCCTCCAGCTCCTCATCGGAGATGGCCATATTGTACTCCTCCTTGGCATAGCGGCGGGAGAACTTATTTTTCAGCTGCCGCACCGGATGTCCCAGCCGGCGGCCGGTGACAATGGTGTCCAAATCCTTGGCGGTGATCACCTTGTTTTTATAGTTGGGATGGATGCCGCACTCGGTGGCCGAGAGGAACCGGGTGCCCAGCTGGACCCCGCAGGCTCCCAGCATCATGGCGGCGGCCACCCCTCTGCCGTCGGCGATTCCGCCCGCGGCAATCACCGGAATGGAAACGCTGTCCCGAACCTGGGGCACCAGGGCCATGGTGGTCAGCTCACCAATGTGGCCTCCCGATTCCCCTCCCTCAGCGATGACAGCGGCGGCTCCCGACCGCTCGGCCAGCCGGGCCATATTCACCGACGGCACCACCGGAATCACCCGGATGCCCGCCTGGTTCCAGGCCTTCATATATTTGGAGGGATTCCCCGCCCCGGTGGTGACCACCGGCACCTTCTCCTCGATGACCACCTGGGCCACCTCCTCCACAAAGGGGCTCATCAACATCACATTGACCCCAAAGGGCTTCTGGGTCAGGGTGCGGATCTTGCGGATCTCCTGGCGCAGCCACTGGGCGTTGGCGTTCATGGCCGCGATAATTCCCAGCCCGCCTCCCTCCGAGACGGCGGCGGCCAGATTGGCGTCGGCGATCCAGGCCATTCCCCCCTGAAAAATCGGGTACTTGATTCCCACCAGTTGACACAGCTGGCTCTCTATCATCGGGCTCTCATCCTTTCTGTTTGGGTCTGCGAAAATTTCCTACTGTTTCTGGGCCACCAAAGAGTCGATGCGCTCCACCACATCTCCCACAGTTTTCAGGTTTTCATCGGGCTCGATGGTGATGCCAAACTCCTCCTCACAGGCCATCAGCAGGTCCACAGTGTCCAGGGAATCCAGTTCCAGCTGGGCAAAGGTGGTCTCCATGGTCAGTTCACCAGGGTTCAGGTCTTTAAATTCTTTCAGTTGGGCTTCTACTCTCTCAAAAGTTGTCATGGATATGTTCCTCCTTAAAATCTTGTGTGGTTATTTGTCGGTAGGTGTTCCCCGCCACCGCAGGACAGCGGCGCCGGTGGTCAGTCCCCCGCCAAAGGCGCAGAGGGCCAGAATCTCCCCCGGCCGCAGCCGCCCGGAACGGTTCATCTCGTCCAGCAGCAGAGGGACGCTCACCGCCGACAGGTTGCCGTGGGTGGCGATGTTGACGGCATACTTCTCCAGGGGGATACCCAGCTTTTTCTGGGCCGCCTCCAGAATCCGCAGGTTGGCCTGGTGGAGCAGCAGGTGATCCACCTGGCCAGGGGTGACGCCTGCCAGTTCCAGCGCCCGGGGAATATCCCGGGCAATGGCCCCGACGGCGAACCGGTAGACCTCCTGGCCGTTCATGGCCAGATAGCTCTCCCCCCCCTCCCCCTGGCTGTAGGGACAGTTGCCAGAGGGGGCGGCAATCCGCAGGGGACTGGATGTGCCCTGGGCTGTCACCAGCAAGGACAGCAGGTCCTCCCCCGGGCCCAGCACCGCGGCACCTGCCCCGTCCCCAAAGAGGACGCAGGTACTCCGGTCCCGCCAGTCCACCAGGCGGCTCATCTTTTCCGCCGCCACAATGAGCACCCGCCTCACCTGGCCGGCGGCGAAAAGCCCCCGGGCCAGGTCCATGGCGTAGAGAAAACCGGAGCAGGCGGCGTTGAGATCCACCGCCGGGCATCCAGCTCCCAGCCCCTCCTGAACCAGACAGGCCAAAGAGGGGGTGATGGTGTCCCCCACCAGGGTGGGACAGAGGATGTAGTCCAGCTCCCCCGGGACCACCCCGGCGTTTTCCAGCGCCTGGCGGGCCGCCTCCAAAGCCAGCTGGGTCACCGTCTCCTGGCGGCAGATGGGCCGACTGTCTATACCGGTGCGGGAGTGGATCCACGCATGGCTGGTGTCCATGATCTGACTGAGCTGGTCATTGGTCACCTGCTGGGCGGGCAGGGCACTGCCGGTACCCAGAATGGTAAAACTCATAGCTTCATACCCTTTCGCTTGTACTCAAAAAACTCGCTGAGCTTTTCCATGCCGCTGGTGAGGGCCTGTTTTTCCTCCTCGCTCAGATCCTTGGCAATGGAGGAGACCATTTTCTTATGGAAATACTGGTGGATTTTATCCACCTTGGCCCCCCGCTCGGTAAGGCTGATACACACCGACCGGCCATCGGAGGGAGATTTATCCTTGCGCAGATACCCTTTGGTCACCAGCTTGTTGACGGCGATGGTCACCGAGGGCAGGCTGATTTCCAGCGCCTGGGAAAGATCGCTGATGCCGCAGCCCTGGGGGGAGCACTTCCCCACCGCCTCCAGCAGATGGATCTCACTGATGGAGAGGTCCAGACTTTTGGCGCTTTTGAGCATGGATTCCTCCATCTTCTCCACCGAGCGGTAGAGGCTGACCAGCAGCTCGTTTAAATGTTCCTCAAACCGATCCATGGCGGCCCTCCTTTTTATAATTAGTTAGACAAACAAAGTATATGCATCTGACCGGCCCTTGTCAAGAAAAAAACGAAATTGTAACCGAATGTAACCATTCTCCTTGGGCCTGCCGGCCTTGACAGCCCCCTGCCAAGCGCCTATACTGAAACCGAAGAAAACTTGTAAATGCCAGGGGAGGACTGTATATGAAGTTGGGATTTATTGGAATGGGCAACATGGCCTCAGCCATTTTGCTGGGGGCTCTTAAGGCAGGTTATCTGAACCCCCAGGAGGTTTGGGCCTATGATGTAAACCGGGAAAAACTGGCGCAGCGGGCCCAGGAGACTGGCATTCATGCCGCATCCTCCCCAGTGGAGCTGGTGGACGCGGTGGATGTGGTGCTGTTGGCGGTAAAGCCCAACACCATAGAAGAGGTTGTAACCCAGACCTATGACCATCTGAAAGGCAAGGGGGTCATCTCCATTGCTTTGGGCTGGAACCACGCCCGCTACCGGCAGATTCTTCCCCAGGATACCCGGGTGGTATTTATTATGCCCAACACCCCCTGTATGGTGGGAGAGGGTATGTCTCTGATCGAGGCGGGCGGCGACCTGACCGACGATGAAATGACCTTTGCCCGGGGCCTCTTTGAGAGCATCGGCAGTGTGGAAACCCTCAAGCCGGAACTGATGGGGGTGGGCGGCACCCTCAGCGGCTGTGGACCGGCCTTTTTGTACATGGTCATCGAGGCCCTGGCCGACGGGGCTGTGGTCCATGGGCTGCCCCGGGACACCGCCTACCGGCTGGCCAGCCAGATGGTACTGGGCTCGGGCAAAATGCAGCTGCAAACCGGCATCCATCCCGGCATCCTCAAGGACAATGTCTGCTCGCCGGGAGGTTCCACCATCCGGGGGGTACGGGCCCTGGAGGACGGGGGCCTGCGCCGGGCCATGATCGACGCCATCGATCGAGCGGTCAATATGAAATAACCCAGTAGCTTTTATAAAAACATCTCCGGAGGAAAACCTCCGGAGATGTTTTTGTTTTAGGCAACCTGGCAGTATTTTTGATGAGTTTATGCCATTTGTCACAAAAATTTAGAATTGATTCCATTTTTGTTTTATTTAATAACTTTTTGTTATATAATGAAACCATCAGGGGGATTTCTGTTCAATCCCCCACCCCAACCCAGAAAATACAGCCAAGGAGGACCCTCCGATGATTGTCTTTGATTACCGGCTCTGGATGCTCAACCCCTTTGTCATACTTTTGGTCACCGCCCTGCTGGGGCTTTTGGTGGGCAATATCAAATTTGGCAAAATGCGTATTGGCAGCTCAGGCACCCTCTTTGTAGGCCTGGGCGTTGGCTGGCTCATCTATCGGTACAGCTTGTGGATCACCGCCCAGGGCCCCCAAAACCCCGCCTACAAATCTGCCCAGGAAATTTTGGAGATGGGGGTCTCCTCCCTGGACATCTTCAACATCTTTCTGGTAATTCTGGTGGCCTCCATCGGGCTGCAAAACGGCGAGAGCATCCAGTATATTCTCAAACACTATGGGGTTCGGTTTCTGTTTCTGGGTTTTTTCATCACCTTCTGCGGCGCCGTCTTTTCGGTGCTGCCCGGCTTTTTGCTGGGCCAGGCCAACCTGAACCAGGGGGCAGGCATCTACTCAGGGGCCCTCACCAGCTCCCCGGGACTGGCCTCGGCCATCGAAAAGTCCATTGAGTATTCCCAGGAGCGGATCGCCCGCTATCCCCAGATGTCCCCAGAGGAACAGCAACATTTTTTGGAACAGAACGACCTGACCTATACCCCCGGCGCTCCGCTCACCCAGGAACAGCAGGACCAGATTATCAGCCGGGCGGAAAGCGATGTGGGCACCGGCTACGCCATCAGCTATCCCATTGGGGTCATCGCGGTGATTTTAGGGGTCAATCTGCTGCCCAAACTTTTTGGAATCGATCTGGAGGCGGAAAAAAGGCTGCTGGATTTGGAAATCCACCAGGCAGTCGACCCAATGGACGCTCCCTATAAATTTGATCTGACCGGTTTCTTTCTGGTCTGCGCCATTGGATACACTGTGGGAATGATTAACTTTAACCTGGGGCCAGTACGGAACCTGAACCTGGGGTCCACCGGCGCTACCCTGCTGGCCTCCCTCTATCTCTCCCACCGGGGCAAGCTGGGACCCATCAACTTCCGTATGGACCCCAAAACCCTGGGGTCCTTTACCCAGGTTTCGGTGGTTATGATGCTGTCGGTGGTAGGACTGCGCTATGGCTATCAATTTGTGGAGTCCATCGCCAACCAGGGAATCGGCATCCTGCTCAGCGCCGCTGTCGCCGCCTTCCTGGCCATTCTGGTGGGCTTTTTGGTGGGCCGCTACTGGTTTAAAATCAATTGGGTTATCCTCTCCGGTGCCATCTGCGGCGGTATGACCTCCACCCCCGGGCTGGGGGCCTCCATCGACGCCATTGGCCGGGATGAACCAGGTATGGGCTATGGAGCCACCTACCCCTTCGCCCTCATTGGTATGATTGTCTTTACCATTCTTCTATTTAAACTGCCGGTTTAGCCGGCGGAGCACCCCTGGGGGATTTCTCCCCACCATCCAAAAAACACCTGGCATGATTTCATGCCAGGTGTTTTTCTTTTTCTTATTCGGTCTCGGTCTCAGCCAGGGACTGGGCCGCCTGTTGGGTATTCTCCAAAAGCTGCTGTGGGATATTGGCCGACACAGTGAGATTCTCCCCCTCACCATCCATGGTAAAGAGATAGGTCTCATCGGCGGTAACCACCGAAATTTCCGACAGCTCATCCAGCTCCAGATCAGCGAATTTGGGGGAGATCAGCTGATCATAGGTGACGCTGACCCAGGGGCAGCTGTCCACCGGAATCACATAGATTACCG
>CALXEL010000015.1 GCA_944387315.1 uncultured Clostridia bacterium | reverse complement strand
CAGTTCCTCTGAGGATGATAATTACGATCCCTACGAGGATGACGAGTAAAAACCAAAAAAGCCTGGAATTTTTTCCAGGCTTTTACTTTGGAAAAGAATGAGGGAAACAAAATGAATAAACAAGGATGTCTGATCTGCGGGAAACCTCTGGTATATTTGGAACAGGAAAAACCCATGGAATGTGCCATCTGCCACCAGACCTTTCTCAGCAACGCATGCTGTGAAGATGGGCACTTTATCTGTGACAACTGCCATGAAAAGCGGGGCATTGAGGAAATTCTGGCTTATTGCTCCACTACAGACAGCAAAAACCCCATTGAAATCGCCATGGCTCTGATGGATTCCCCTTGGCTTTACATGCATGGCCCTGAGCACCATGTGCTGGTAGGGGCCGCTCTTCTGACCGCCTATCACAACGCGGGAGGTTCTCTTGACCTCCCCCATGCTCTGGAAGAAATGGCACAGCGAGGCCAAAAAGTCCCCGGTGGAATCTGTGGGTTCTGGGGTTGCTGCGGTGCCGCGGTCAGCTGCGGCATCTATCTCAGTATCCTCACCCAGAGCACTCCCCTCTCAGAGGAGAGCTGGGGGCTGTGCAATCAAACTACCTCAACTGCCCTGGAGGCAATTGGTTCCTTTGGTGGGCCCCGCTGCTGCAAACGGGACAGCTTTACCGCCATCAAAACCGCTGTAGCCCGCACCAAGGAACTGTTTGGCATAGAGATGGAACTACCTCAGCCCATTGTCTGTCACTACTCCGCCTATAACCCGCAATGTCTGGGCAAGCGCTGCCCCTACAACCGGTACCATACCATGGTCAAAAAAGGATAGAATACATAAAAAGCCGCCGCGGCTGTGCCGCGGCGGCTTTTTGCAACCCAAAACAAATGGGATTGGACAAAGCAAATATTTATTGGCCCAAATAGGCTTTTTTAACTCGGTCGTCTTCCAAAAGGGATTTGGCGTCACCGGAAAGGACAATATCCCCTGTCTCCAGCACATATCCCCGATGGGCAATGGACAAAGCCATCCTGGCGTTTTGCTCCACCAGCAGCACCGTCATGCCAGTCTTGTTGACCTGTACAATAATGTCAAAAATCTCCCGGACCAGAATCGGGGACAAACCCATGGAAGGCTCATCCAACAGGAGAAGCTTGGGTTTGGACATCAGCGCCCGGCCTATGGCCAGCATCTGCTGCTCACCACCGGAAAGGGTACCTGCCATCTGGCCCCGCCGCTCTTTCAGACGTGGGAAGCGGTGATAAATTTTCTCCATATCCTCCCGGATCTCCTGGGGGTTACTGCGGGTAAAGGCACCCATTTCCAGGTTTTCCTCCACCGTCATCTCGGCAAAAATCCGCCTGCCCTCCGGCACATGGGCCAAGCCCATCTGCAAAATTTTATGAGGCTCGGTTTTCACCAGGTCCTGTCCCTCAAAGACAATCTGTCCACTGCTGGGCCGCTTAAGCCCCGAAATGCTGTGTAGAATAGTGGTTTTTCCAGCACCGTTGGCACCGATCAGGGACACAATCTCTCCCTGGTGCACCTCCAAATTGACCCCATGGACCGCGTGGATGGCTCCATAGGAAACATTCAAATTGATTACTTTTAACATGCCGCTTCCTCCTGCTGCCCCAGATAGGCTGTGATTACCTTACTGTTGTTGGCAATCTCATCGGGAGTGCCTGCGGCCAGAATTTTGCCATAGTCCAATACCACAATCCGCTCACAGATTCCCATGACCAAACCCATGTCATGTTCGATGAGCAGGATGGAAATGTTAAATTTCTCCCGGATGGTGGCAATGGTCTCCATCAGCTCCTGGGTCTCGGTGGGATTCATTCCCGCGGCCGGCTCATCCAACAGCAGCACCTTTGGCTGGGCTGCCAGAGCCCGGGCAATTTCCAGCTTCCGCTGCTGGCCATAGGGCAGGTTTTCCGCCACATGATCCGCCAGGTGGTCCATGTGGAAAATCTCCAAAAGCTGATGGGCTTTTTCCTCCACCTGGGCCTCCTCCCGCCAATATCCCCCCAACCGGAAAATCCCGCCGGCCAGGGAATATTTCATATTTTGGTTATAGGCTACCTTGATGTTATCCAGCACCGACATCTGCTTAAACAAGCGGATATTCTGAAAAGTACGGGAAATTCCACACTGGGATATCTCATAGGGTTTCTTGCCCAAAATGGATTTCCCATCCACCTGAATATCCCCCTGAGTGGGTTGATAAACACCGGTCAACAGATTGAATACGGTAGTTTTGCCAGCGCCGTTGGGACCAATCAAACCCATCAGCTGATTTTCACCGATCTCTATCTCAAAACCTTCCACCGCTTTCAGGCCGCCAAATGACACACCCAAATCGGTGGCTTTCAATACGCAGCTCATCCCTTTGCCTCCTCTGTCTGACGCAGCTTTTCCCTTTTTCCCTCACCCGAGCTGTAACGCCCTGTAAATGGACTGGCAATCCGTCTGAGCAGCCGGGTCAGAGAAAACTCATAGGTACCCAACAAACCTGAGGGTTTAAAAATCATCATACCAATTAATGCGATAGAATAAAGCAGCATCCGGTAATCGGAAAACCGCTGCAGCGCCTCAGGCAGCAGGGTCAGAACCACCGCCGCCAAAATGGAACCGGTAAAGCTGCCCATACCACCCAGCACCACAATGACCACGATCTCGATGGAACGGTTAAAGTCAAAAGTGCTGGCGCCCAGAATACCCAAATAGTGGGCATAGATACCGCCGGCGATTCCAGCCAGAAAAGCGGCAAAGGTAAAAGCCATAATTTTATAATAGGTGGTATGAATGCCGCTGGCTTCCGCCGCAATTTCATCCTCCCGAATGGCAATGATAGCCCGTCCATGGCGGGAGCGGATGAGAGCGAACAGAACCGCTACAATACAAACGGTAATCCAAAAAACCATAGGCAGTTTAGCCAGCTTGGGAATACTGCGCAGGCCTTGGGCTCCTCCGGTAAACTTCAGGTTTTCAATAACCACCCGGATAATCTCGCCCAGTCCCAGTGTAATAATGGCCAGGTAATCCCCCTTGAGCCGCAGGGCGGGTACGCCAATGAGAATGCCAAACACAGCGGCCATCAGCCCGCCCAACAGGAGGGCGGCCAGAAATTTCAGCGGTCCATCGGCCATGGGGATACTTTTGGAAAACAAGGCGGCGGTGTAGGCACCCACCGACATAAATCCGGCATGGCCCAACGCCAATTGGCCCAAAAAGCCAGTGGTCAGGTTGAGGCTGACTGCCAGGATAATATTGATACAGATGGTCATTAAAATGCCCTGTTCATATCGTTTCAGAGTACCATTGCCAATGAGAAACAACAGGACGGCATATAGCAGAATCACCGCTCCCAGATTTACTGCCCAGGAGAATATCTTTTGCTTTTTCTGCTGTGAACTGTTCATTTCTTTACACCTTCTCCCGTACATTTTTCCCAAACAGACCAGTGGGCTTTACCAGAAGTACTAAAATCAAAATACCATAGACCACAGCGTCAGACATCTGAGAAGAGATATAGGCCTTGGTCAGGCTCTCCACCACTCCCATCAGCAGGCCTCCCACCATGGCACCTGGAATCATACCGATTCCTCCAAAGACGGCGGCAATAAACGCCCGCAAGCCCAATACTGAACCCATGGTAGGCTCCACCAGAGGGTAGGCGGAACAATAGAGTACCGATGCCACCGCTGCCAAACCGGACCCAATGGCAAAGGTGACCGAAATGGTACGGTTGACATTGATGCCCATTAACTGCGCGGCACCTGGGTCCTCAGAAACCGCCCGCATGGATTTTCCCATTTTGGTTTTCTGGATGAAGAATTGCAGACCCACCATAATGATCAGAGAAAGGAGAATAGTCAGCAAGGTGACAAAGCTGATCTGAAAATTTTCCCCCAACGCCAGAGGAGGATAGTCTAAAAAATTGGGGAAAGGCTTGGGGTTGGGGGAAAAGATCAGCATAAAGAGATTCTGCAAGAAGAGGCTGACCCCAATCGCGGTAATAAGTACCGAAATTTTGGGCGCTCCCCGCAGAGGTTTATAGGCCACCCTTTCGGTTGCCATACCCAACAGGGCACAGAAAAGAATCGCCACAATAATACACAGCCAGGGAGACAAGCCAGCGCTTACCAGGACAGGAATGACCGTCAAGGCAACATATCCGCCCACCATAATGAAGTCTCCATGGGCAAAGTTAATCAGCTTGACAATACCATATACCATGGTGTACCCCAAGGCAACCAAAGCGTAGATACTGCCAACCTGAATTCCGTTGATCAGCTGTTTTATCAGGTCCATTGTAAATACCCGTCCTCTCCGTTGATTTGCAGTCGTTCTTCTGCTGGCAGGAAATTTTCAAAAAGCAGAGCGGGGATACTCCCGCTCTGCCCTGAAAACCACTTGTGCAGTTTCAAAATATAATTTGATCGGTTACATGGTCACCTTGCTGTGGAGTGTGTACTGACCATCTTTGATCTCAATTACCGAAATATCCTTAACTGAATCGCCGTTCTCATCAAAGGTGATGTGACCGGTTACACCTTCATAATCGGTGGCAGCCAGAGCCGCGATAACCGCGTCGGCATCAGTGGAGCCAGCCTTCTCAAAGGCAGCTTTCAAAATGTAAGCGGTATCATAAGCCAGAGCGGCAAAAGAGTTGGGGGTCTCGTTGTATTTGGCCTGATAGTTGGACAGGAAGTTCTGAACAGTCTCAGACTCATCAGAGGTGGAGTAGTGGTTGGAGAAGTATACATTGTTGAGGATAGCGGTGTTGTCCTCGGCTACCGCGCCCACTACACCATCAAAACCATCGGCTCCCAGAATAGCTTTGTCATAGCCTACTTCCCGAGCCTGGGCGATAATCAGGGCAACCTTGTTGTAGTAATCAGGTACAAAGAGGGCATCTACATCCTTGCCGGCAATGGTGGTCAGCTGGGCTTTAAAGTCCTTGTCGCTGTCTCCGTAACCCTCATAGGCCTCTACCTGCATTCCAGCTGCCTCAGCAGCCTCTTTAAAGGCGGTGGCCACACCTACCGAGTAGTCATCAGAGGTGTTGTACATAATGGCAACTTTCTGAGCCTGCAGAGAATCTTTGGCAAAAGTGGCCATTACTTTGCCCTGGGTGGGGTCCATAAAGCAGGTCCGGAAAATGTTATCACCCTTAGTGGTAATATCTGCCGCAGTACCGGTAGCGGTAATCATGGGCATGTTGTCCTCAGCAGCGAGCTCAGCGACAGCAATGGACGGCTTGGAGGTAACGTCGCCAAGGAGCGCTGCAATCTCGTTGGAAAGGAGCTTGTTGTAGGCGTTGATGGCTTCATTGACATCGCCTTTTTCATCCAGAACTTCTACATCGAACTGCAGTCCGCCCTGGGCGTTGATTTCCTCAAAGGCCAACATCGCGCCGTTGCGGACAGCGGTGCCATAGACTGCTACATCACCGGTCAGAGGAGCCAGCATACCGATCTTGACGGCACCCTCGATGCCTTGGGCAGAAGAGCTCTGCTCACCAGATGAGCTGTTTTGGGAAGGTTCGGAAGAGCAGCCGGTCAATGCTGAGAGCAGCATTGCCGCCGCAACTGCCATTGCGAAAAACTTTTTCATATGATTTTCCTCCAGTTTCTGTAATATCCTGACTCTTCTTTAAAAAGAGGAGTCCATAACCCTTTTGGGATGGCCGCCTCAACTTTCCCGTAGAAGAGTATGCATTGCATTATAGTAACCTGTATCCTCTTTGGCAATTGATTTTTTCACCATCAATAACCAGTTTTTTCAAAATGATTCTGGGTAAGCTGTACGATTTTGGCACATTTATGGACTTTTTGTCCTCTTTTTTGCTGCCATTTTGTGTCAAAATCTATAGCGTTTTGACTGAATACTCAATCTAAAAATCAGTAAAAATATCCAACTTTTTTCGGTTCTCTCTGTACAAAAAAAGACTTTATATTCCTTTTGGAATATAAAGTCTTTGGTTTATTCCTCTTCCTCTGGGGCGCGCAGCCGTATCACTCCACTGAGCCGGGCGGTCTGGCCCATGGTAAATCCACCGCTGGAAATATCCCCATACAGACGGCTTCCCTCTCCCAGGGTCACCCAGCTGTCCGCGTAAATATTCCCCTGCACTTTCCCCTCTATGACACATCGGTCACAGTAGAGGTCCCCTGTTACCACACTGTTTTGGTCAATTTGCAGCAGTTGGGAAGCGTGGATTTCCCCTTCCACCCAAGCTCCCTTGAGGCAGATATCTTTTCCAGACAGATTGCCTTTGGCACGCCCCCTCATCTCCAACTGACCGGTGGTGGAGAGACTGCCTTGCAGCTCCCCCAGGAACAACACGTCCTCCTGACAGGTCATCCCGCCTTCCAAAAGGCTTTCCGACCCGATCTGCACTGGAAAATACTGCTCCTTTTCCTGAGCCCCCTCCAATTTTGGAGGAGTATCTTCCAAATCAGCCCGTCCTCCACTTAAATCCACTACGGTATGCATGGCCTCTTTCCAAAGCTGCCAGGGGTTATTTGAGGTATTTTGACTCATTGGATCTTCTCCTTTCCCTCTTGTGGGAAACGCGCCCCGCTGTCAAAATACCTGTTGTTTCGCGCTTCTGTTTCCAGTATAAAAAGAAATAAAGGAAAAGTAAAGATCTGGGAGCCTTCCTTTATTTTCCAGGATCCGGCAGAGGGGGCAGTGGCTCCTCTCCCTGCTCCGGTCTCTCCAAATGGGTCAGCGCCGGTCCCTCCAACAGGGTACCATCATAGGAAAAACGGGAGCCATGACAGGGACAGTCCCAGGTGGCTTCCAGCTGGTTAAAGGCCACTTCGCAGCCCAAATGGGGACAACGCAGCTCCACCACATGGAGCTTTCCCTGCAAATCCCGATAGCCTCCCAGTTTTTGCCCATTTCTTCGCACAACCCGTCCCTGACCTGGCTGGACTGGAAACTGGTCCTCTCCCGGCGTAGCCAATCCTGAAAGATACCCTTTAGCTGCCTGAAAATTCTCCTGGACAAATTGCAGATTGGTTATCGATCCCAAACGCATAGGCTGAAAAAGGGACAGCTGCCTTTTTCCCCCTGTCAAAATGAATTCACTGAGCATACAAGCTGCCGCTCCACCCCAGGTATTGCCCCATTTGGAGTATCCAGTGGCCACCAAAATCCGCTCCGCTCCCGGCCCCAAAGGCCCAATATAGGGCAGCTGATCTGGCGGCAGCAGGTCTTGGGCATCCCAGGCCCATCCCAACTGGTCGGTTCCCAAATGTTCCCTGGCCCACCGTTTCAGTTGATCGTAAGCCTCAGGATTTTCCTCACCTACCAGATGAGCTGCTCCTCCTACCAGCACCAAAGGCTCCCGTCCTCCCGAAAAATACTGGATAGAAACCCCATCTGGGTCGATGGAGAGATAACTTCCCGGCAGTATTTCCCGGCAGCTCAGTGCGGTCAAGTAGGAGCGCTTGGGCTGCAGCCGGGAAAAATACATGCCGCCCCCATCATAAAAAGGAAAATGGGTGGCGACAACAACCCATTGAGCAGTCAGTTGCCTGCCATCCTGGGTTCTTACCGTCACAGGGTCCTCTCCCTCCAGTTCTATAGCCCGGGTGTGTTCCCAAATCCTTCCTCCGCACCTTTCATAGGCCTGAGCCAACCCAATTAAAAAGGCATAGGGCTGATAACTGTACTGGTCCGGCATCACCAAAGCTCCAGTCACTGGAAAGGGCAGGGTAATCCCGTTGGTTCTGTAGCCGGGAATCCCCAACTGCTGATAGGCCTCAAACTCCTGATCCAGGGCTTCCACCCCCTGGGGACGCTGGCTGAACAGGACGCTTTCCTGGGGTGTCAGACAGCAATCGATCTCCTCTTGACGGGCAATCTCCGCCAACTTTTCCTTGCCTATCTTGTTTGCCTGATAGAACCCCAAAGCCAACTCCTGGCTTTTATCCAGGAGGGTGTGGTAAATCAGCCCATGCTGGCAGGTAATTTTACCGGTATTCCGTCCCGAAGCTCCCTGCCCAATGGTATTTCCCTCCAAAAGCAGGGTGTTCCGCCCAGCCTTTTGCAACAGATAGGCAGTCATAAGCCCGGTCAGACCACCTCCAATAATCAGGCAATCCACCTGCTCATTTCCGTCACCTTGCGGTGGAGTGGATTTCCGTTTGGCCAGATCCTGCCACAGGCATATTCCCATACCATCACATCTCCTTTTCAAATCTGAATGGTGTTAGTGTGGCCTGATCCTGTCTGTTTCATTCTGTGGAGCCTGACAATCCTATCTGTAATGGCATAAACAAAAAGCCAGTTCATTTCTACCCAAGATATTTTTCCATTGACAAACCATATTTCACATCGTATAATGAACATTGTTCACATTGAGGTGATTGGATGAATAATATTGTTACATCAAAAGAGGAGATTTTGAAAACCAGCCGGAAGCTGATCCAACAGCAGGGTTGGCCAGCGATCAATATTCGCTCTGTTGCAGCTGCCTGCGGCGTATCTGTGGGATCTATCTACAATTATTTTGATTCCAAAGCGTCTCTGGTGGGAGCCACAGTAGAAAGTGTTTGGTGTGAGATTTTTCACCGCCCGGAAGATGGGACTGTATTTCAGGATACACAGGCCTGCATTACCTGGATATATGCAAGAATGGAATACGGCTGCAAACAGTATCCTGGTTTCTTCACTCTCCACTCCCTGGGGTTCATGCGGGAGGATAAGTCTGACGGGAAGCGGCGTATGCAGCAAACCTGGCAACATATTTTAGAGGGGTTATGTTCTGTCTTGAAACGGGATACCAAAGTTCGCCCAGACGCTTTCACCGAACAGTTTACAGCAGAGGAATTTGCAGGCGTTCTGTTTTCCTTGATGCTGTCCGCGCTACTGCGTCAGGATTATGACCCCAGCGCTGTGCTGGAAATCGTCCGCAGGACCCTTTATTAAAATTCCCACTGGGAGTGGGAATTTTTTATTCCGGAAAATGAACGTTGTTCACTTAAAGGAGGCAATCTATGAAAGTAAAACGAAACACCCTTCTTCTTCTCGCCTGTCTGGTGTGGAGCACGGCAGGCTTCAATATCCTCCGTATAGGATTGACCGCATATCCGTCTTATTGGTCCCTGTTTAATATTCTGTTGTCTGTTCTGGTTTTTGCTGTGTTTCAGCAATTTATCTTTGGAAAGCTGGTGAAAAAGCACACAACCAGAATTCATTCCTATGTGGAAGAACGGCATTTTTTCCTTAAATTTTTTGATGGAAAATCCTTCGCTATCATGGCGGTGATGATGTGTGGCGGCAGCGGTATCAAATCAAGGGCCAAAATGGTTTGACTGCTGTTGTGTATGGTCTAGCTGGTATCCGGATCGCTCTGTGTATGATGCCACAGAACCAATGGCTTAGCGCTGAAGCGCCTCTCTCCTGGGGCATTTACCGCAACATTCCCTTTGCTCTGCTAGGGCTTTTGGTAATCGTGCTGTTCTATCGCAGCGCAAAGGAGCGGCAAGATCGGGCATTCCGCTGGATGTGGCTGACCATCGTGCTGAGCTTTGGATTCTACATCCCAGTGGTTCTGTGGGCTGATACCATTCCCATGATTGGGATGCTGATGATCCCCAAGACCTGTGCCTATGTGTGGACCGTATTGATTGGTTACTTCGCTATGAAAAAAGAATGCAAATAAAGGAGAAATGAATATGAAACGATATATGAATATGGCACTGCTGTACGCTGTTCTTGCCATGGTTGGCGGGGTCTTTTATCGGGAATTTACCAAATTCAACGGCTTTACCGGAAAAACCACCCTGGGGGTAGTACACACACATTACTTCCTGTTAGGCATGGTATTTTTCCTGTTGCTGCTACTGCTTGAAAAAAGTTTTTCTTTCACCGGGGCCAAGACCGGCCGAATACTGGTTGCCTACCACATCGGTCTGAATCTGACCGCGGTGATGTTTGTAGTGCGGGGCGTGACCCAGGTGCTGGGAACTGTACTTTCCTCCGGTATGAGTGCGGCAATTTCCGGCATTGCTGGGATTGGCCATATTCTGCTGGGTGTCAGTCTGGTGCTTCTGCTGATGCAGATCAAGAGGAGCGTATTGGCGGCGAAAGTTTAATTGTAGTGGAGGAAATTAAGCCTCCTCCAAAAAACCGCATCCGTTTCAAAAAAAGGCAGGCAGTGCAATTGCACTGCCTGCCTAATTTAATACATTGGAGTAGGAGCACCCCAATTTTTTATTGGTTTCTGCCCTCTGCCATCAAACTGGCTGGGCGACTTTTTTGTGAGTTTTGTGTTTTGCCGAGGCAGCTACAATCACCCGCCACACCGGCAGCAAATAGAGGAAGAACGCCAGAGCCATGCTGGCTGCAGGTACACCCAGGGTAGCCTGAGGCACCGCGCTGGCAATGGACCATGGGATCAGCGGAGCAATGATCACAGCGGAATCCTCCAGGTAGAGAGCCAGCCGCTCATTGTTGGGCTCCGCACGATGGCAGAGCTGATGGGTCAGCATAATGCTCAAAGTCTGATTACAAGCCAACATGGAGGTGGCAATGGCAGTCAACAGGGTAGCAGCATAGGGTGTGGTCTTTTGGGAGAGAGCGGACACTGCCTGCTCGGCGTGTTCCAGCAGCCCGGTCTTTTGGAAAATACCGGCATAGCAGGAGGAGAGGCAGACAATAGCTCCCACCTTTACCATGGAGAAAATACCGCCGCCATTGACCAACCCACTCAATTGAGGATTGGTCGATTGATAGCCGTAAAACAACAGGCTGGGCAGCTCCCCCAGGGTGGTTCCCTGAAGCAGAATGCTGATAGGCAGCGCAATTAAAATACTGACTCCCATGGCGATTTTAACCTTGACCTGACAGACCGAGAGGATCAATATACCTACGGCGGGCAGGATAGCCACCCAATGGAGAGCAAACTCGGTGCGGAACAGACTTTGCAGGTCGGGAACTGTTCCAGCGTGAGCGGTCCAAAGGCCGGCGACAGTGTAAAGGGCACAGGCCGAGAGGAAGGGAATCACCGCAGAGTGGCACATCCAGCGGATATTTTGATAGATACTGGTGTGGGTCAGCTCAGAAACCAGCAAGGCACTGGTGGATACAGGGGAACAGCGGTCGCCAAAATAGATGCCGGACAGCACCGCGCCGCCTGTCAAGGCCAGGTCCACTCCCATGGTAGCAGCCACTGTGGTACAGATTACCCCCATGGTGGCCGCTGTACCGAAAGCGGTTCCGGTGAGAACCGAAACCATGCAGTTGAGCAGAAAAGCCATCACCAGAAACAGAGAGGGCTGAATCATCCGGGTAGCGTAACAAACAATGAGGGGGATGGTTCCAGCATCCCGCCACAGGGCGGTCAGCATTCCAATGAGCACAAAGGTAATGAGAATATTTTTTACCGTTTTAATGCCTGAGAGGGACATTTCCAGTTGCTCTCGCCAGCCAAATCCCTTTTTCCCAGCATAAAAAAGGAATAAAAACAGCCCGGCAACCAAAGCGTAAACAATTGACTGGCCAAACAAAATGCAGAGCAAGAGCGCCCCGCAAAACAACGAAAGTACAAGCAATTCCATGTTTGATTCTCCCCACCCTTCACCGGGCCCAACACCGGCCGCAGCAAAGGATCTGTCCTGCCACAGACAAAATTTTTGAGAAATTCCTGTACCGTCTGGCAGAAACCCCTCAAATCCGAATCCTATTATAGTCACTTTTATTATGGTTGTAAACAGTTGGAAACAAGATTCTTCTCCGAGAGCCAGCAAAAAGAAAAGCTGCTTTTCCAGATCCCAAAAATCCGGAAAAACAGCCTAAACATAAGGGGTCTCAACAGGAATTTAAGCCAGACGCAGAAATCGCAGCAGCAGATAGTTCCATTCCTGCCAGAAGTACACTGCCGTTGCTCCCCAAATCACCAGGCAGAGGACCAGATCCAACCAGTCCTTTTTGGCTGCCGCCTTATAGAAGAAATAGAGGGGATAGAGGAACCCCGCTATCCCGGTGAAAGCCGAAAAGTTGGGGATAGGATTAATAATGTACAGTCCATAGGAGTGAAACCATTTGGCCATGGTCACCCCCAGGGAGATATTTTTAAAGGCTACGCCTCCAAAAAAGAGCAGGGCAGGAAAGATCAAATTAAGATACAGCATCCACTGCCAACCCTTTTTCAGCTCAAAATTTTTCAGTTTTTCCACTTGCTTTGCCTCCTGTCTAGGACTTTTGAGAACTGGCTCCCCCTTGCTGCTGCATATAGGGGATCAGCTCCGGCATAATCGTCAGGTTGTTTTCCTCATCAATCCAGATGGCCATGGCGTCATTTGCCCTGGCCAAAGCCTCCCCTTCCTCCTGGTCCATAATATACAGGGCAGTGGAAAGGAGGTCAGCCAACCCGGAATCTTTGGTCACGACAGTGACAGCGGTATAGTTTTGGGCCGGCATCAGGGTCTCCGGGTCGATAATGTGGTGGATTCGCTGTCCATCCACCATATAGTATCTCTGGTAGTTACCGCTGGTTACCACCGAACAGTCATTGAGGAACAAGGTGTCCAGATACCGGTCCTCTCCCGACAGAACCGCTGCCTGTGGGTCCTGGAGTCCCACCCCCCAGCTGACCTTGTCTGGATTGGCGGGGGGATCGTAGATCCGCACATTGCCCCCGCTGCTGATCATAAAGGAGGTGAATCCCTGGGAGTAGGCATAGTCCCCCGCCTTTTCGGTAGCGAAACCCTTGGCCACTGCTCCCACATCCAAAGACATCCCCGGCTGGGCCAGGAAAACCGTCTGGTTTTCCCAATCAATGATAACCTGATTGATATCGGTAAGCTGGGCGGCGGCTTCTAATTCCTCCTGGCTGGGCAGCTTTGCCCCTTGGGGATCATCCTGATACCGCTCCCGGTAATCATGCCAAACCGAAAGCACCGGCCCAAAAGCAATGTTGACCGCCCCATCGGTTTTTTCATACCACTCCATAGACAGGGAGATCAGCTCCAAAATGACCGGGTCTACTTCCACCGGAGCGATGCCAGCCTGGTCATTGATGGTTTTGATGTTGTTGATTCCAGGATAGTTATTATACTTGTCAAAATATTGATGATAGCGCAGCATTTCCTGGTGGATGAGATCGGTATAGGCATTAAAATCCTCGTCGGTCTCGGCATAACCCACAATCTGCACCATTGTGTCAAAGGTGTCAATAAAATAACTGCGATACTTACTGTATCCGGACTCTGTACAACCGCACAGGCAGCACAGTCCAATCATCAGCAGTATGGAAAGATAACGTCTCATAAGTTTTTCTCCCATTTCACAAAGAAAGGGACCTTCCATCTAAATTTTATACTTTACCTAAAGTTTGTATTAATATTATATCAAAATTCGACAATAACGCAACAGATATTTAGTATTCTTAACAAAGTGGTTGAAACTTTGTGAAAAATAAGTTATACTGAGGGGGCGGCGTTATATAATGACGCTGGATAAAATTGGTTCCTTTAACAATTTTAGGTTGGAACAAGAGGAGGAAATTGCGTATGAAAAAGATTCTGGCTCTGTCTCTGGTTTTGCTGGTTCTGGCTGGCTGTTCTTCTGAGACATATAAGACCGGTCTTGGTATGTTTACTTCTGTGGGCAGCTCCAAAGCCGCTACCGCTGAGGCTGACGGTACCGCCCAGGCTGATGTGACCGCCGCTGCTGTCACTGTAGACTCCCAGGGCAAAATTGTCAGCATCTCTGTAGATGTAGTACAAGCCAAGGTAAACTTCGCCGCTGACGGCACCCTGACCACCGATCTGGCCACCGAATTCCAGACCAAGAAAGAGCTCAAAGAGGACTATGGTATGACCAAGGCCTCCCCCATCGGCAAAGAGTGGTATCAGCAGATGGAAGCTTTCGAAGAGTGGGCTACCGGCAAGACTGTTGCTGAGGTAACCGGCATGGCTACCAAGGTAAAAAATGAGGATCATCCCGCTGTTCCCGACGTTCCCGAGCTGGCCTCCAGCTGCACCATGAACGTCTCCGACTTCCTGGCAGCCATTGAAAAAGCTGGCGCCAACGTAAAATAAGCTGCTTTTCATTTAAAAAGGTGATCCTGAGGGATCACCTTTTTTTATTGCTTTCTGCAAAGAAAATCCCCGGGAGACATACCCCCCGGGGATAAACGCAAGTTTTTACGCCTTTCCGGCACAGCCCAGTACATCGGTGATCTTATGGGCCACCATGGCCTTGACCGCTGCTCTGGCAGGACTCAGGTACTGGCGGGGATCAAAGTGGCTGGGGTTCTCATCCAGATATTTGCGGATGGCGGCAGTCATAGCCACCCGGATATCCGAGTCAATGTTGATTTTGCACACAGCCATCTTAGCCGCCTGACGGAGCATCTCCTCGGGGATACCAATGGCATTGGGCATCTGACCGCCATGCTCATTGATTACCTTGACCAAATCCTGAGGCACAGAGGAAGCGCCATGAAGCACAATGGGGAATCCTGGCAGCCGGCGGCTGACCTCTTCCAGAATATCAAACCGCAGCTGAGGCTTCTGACCTGGTTTGAATTTGTAGGCGCCATGGCTGGTTCCAATGGCAATGGCCAGAGAATCCACACCTGTCTTTTCCACAAATTCCTCCACCTGGGCGGGATTGGTATAGGAGGCGTCCTCAGCGTGAACCTTTACCTCATCCTCGATGCCGGCCAGCTGGCCCAGCTCTCCCTCTACCACTACACCATGGGCGTGGGCATACTCCACCACCTTGCGGGTCAGTGCGATATTTTCCTCAAAGCTGTGGGAGGAACCATCAATCATAACCGACGAAAATCCACCGTCAATACAGGATTTGCAAACCTCAAAGTCAGCGCCATGGTCCAGATGCAGGGCGATAGGAAGATCCCCACAGTCGGCAATGGCCGCTTCTACCAGCTTGGTCAGATAGACATGCTTGGCATACTTGCGGGCACCGGCGGATACCTGCAGGATAACAGGCGCCCGCAGCTCGGAAGCCGCCTCGGTAATTCCCTGTACAATTTCCATATTGTTGACATTGAAAGCGCCAATGGCGTATCCGCCATCATAAGCTTTGCGGAACATCTCTGTTGTGGTTACCAGGGCCATATTCAATCGCTCCTTTGTACTGTTGTTAATAAAAGGGATTCTTTCTTTATTATAGGGATTTTTGCCCCTTTTTTCAATGGGCGTTGCCCATTCTGGAAAAAAGGCCATATCCCTCAGGGAGATATGGCCTTTTGCTTACTTAATGATTTCGCCGTACACAACACCGGAGCATCCAGCAGCGTTGGACTCATCGGTATCGATGTGCATTGCCAGGGCGTATTTGGGGCTGACACGAACAACAACATCGCCAAATACCAGGGAACGTCCGTTGGTGTCCACCTTGACAGAAACTACATCCTTGTCCTTGAGGCCCATCTTCTCAGCGTCCTCAGGAGTGGCATGGATGTGACGCATAGCAGCGATAACACCCTCGGTCAGCTCTACCTCGCCGCAGGGACCAATCAGCTTGCAGGCGCCGCTGCCGGCAAGGTCACCAGACTCTCTTACAGGAGCGGTAATACCCATTGCTCTGGCGTCGGTGAGAGAAATCTCAACCTGGCTGGCGTTTCTGGTGGGGCCCAGAATGGACATTTTCATCGAGCTCTTGGGGCCGACTACAGTTACTTTTTCCTCACAGGCAAACTGGCCAGGCTGAGAAAGATCTTTTTTCTTGGTCAGAGTGGCGCCTTTGCCAAACAAAATTTCCAAATGCTCATCGGTGACATGCAGATGTCTTGCGCTGGTTTCTACCAGAACCTGATTTGCCATATTATTACCTCCATATGGGCGCTTGCCCTACTATTTCTTGTTCTCCACTACCTGGCAAAGAAGTATTGCCGGGCCAAAACAAACTGTCCTGCCGCCTGCTCCCATTGTCAGTCAGGGAAATTCTTCGCAGATATTATACAATATCTGCCTTTGCCCTGTCAAACCCTCCCTCTTTCTTTCTGGGAATTTTATGTTATACTGAAAGCAAAGCGTTTTCTGAAAACATACAGCCAGGAGGAACAACCATGGAAAAAGATATGGAACAACTGCGGCAAAAGGTGTTGACCTGTCAAAACTGTCCCCTGTGGGAAACCCGTCAAAATGTGGTGTTCGGCGCGGGCAATCCCAATGCGGAGGTTCTGTTTATTGGAGAGGGCCCCGGGGAACAGGAGGATAAACAAGGGGAACCCTTTGTGGGACGCAGCGGAATCCTCCTGGATAAAATGCTGGCAGCCATCGACCTGAGCCGGGATAAGAATGTCTATATCGCCAATATGGTCAAATGCCGCCCTCCCAAAAACCGGGACCCCAAACCGGAGGAAGTGGCCGCCTGTATTGACTATTTGCGTTGCCAAACCCGTCTGATCTCTCCAAAAATCATTGTCTGTCTGGGCAGGGTGGCCGCCCAGTACCTGATCTCCCCCACCTTTAAGGTGACCCAGCAGCATGGCCAGTTCCACCAGAAAAACGGCATCTATATGGGGGCTACCTTCCACCCCTCCGCCCTGCTGCGCAATCCCGCCAACAAGCCTGCCGCCATGGAGGACTTCTTCACCCTGCGGGAGCTGATCCGGGAGGTTTGCCAACATACCTATTAATCTTGCTTTTACCCATCCCCGGTTTCACAACCGGGGATTTTTCACACCCAGCCTCCGGTTCTGTCTTGTGTCAGATTTATTTTTTACCGAATAACATAAGATAGAACCAAAATAAGGAGGCTTACGGTATGTATCAGGAAAAAAATCAGCTGCATTTTTTTCTGGGAGCCAATACCCCCCAGGGATATGTTTCCCGATTTGAGCAGCTGGCCACCCCAGAGGATGGCTGGCGAATATTTATTATAAAAGGCGCCCCCGGCTGCGGAAAGTCCACCCTCTTTCAAAAGGTGGCCCAGGTTTTTGAGGACCGATACCAAGATTTGGAGTACATACGCTGTTCCTCAGATCAGGCCAGCTTGGACGGCATTGTACTGCCCCAGCTGAAAATTGCTTTGGCTGACGGTACCGCTCCCCATCTGCTGGAACCCAAATACCCCGGGGTTGTGGAGACGGTGATCTCCCTGTCCGATTGCTGGGACGAGGAAAAGCTGCTGGGACAGCGACAGGAGATCCTCTCCCTGTACCATCAGTCCAATCAGCTGCAAATGCTGTGCTGCCGGTATTTAGGCGCTGCTGCTTCCCTGCTGTACCACACCTGCCAGCTAGTGGGAGAAATCACTGACAAGGCTAAAATCTCCCGCTTCACCAAGCGGCTGGCGGCCCGGGAGCTTCATCCCAAAAGCCAGGGACAGGGACGGGAATCCATCCGGTTTCTCTCCGCTGTTACCGATCAGGGAAGGGTGGTACTGGAAGATACCGCCCGACAGCTGGCCTCCCATCTCTACCTGATCCAGGACGACTATGGCGCCACCGGCCGGCTGCTGCTCTCCGCCCTACGCTCCCATGCCCTGGCACAGGGGTATGATATTGTGTCCTGCTACTGCCCTCTGGCCCCTTTTGACAAACTGGAGCACCTATTTATTCCTCAGCTCTCCCTGGGATTTGTCACCTGCAACCGGTTTCATACTTTCCCCAATCTGGAGGGGAAAGTAATTCACTCCCGGCGGTTCACCGACCCGGAACAGCTGCGGCTGCGCAAGAAAAAAATCACCCTCAATCGGAAAGCTGCCACCCAGCTTTTGGCCCAGGCGGAAAAGCAGATGGGAGAATACAAAAAGGTACACGACCAGCTGGAAGCCTGTTACCGGCAGGCCATGAACTTTGATGAGGTCACCCAGACCACCGCCCGGGTCATCAACCGCCTGGAAACACTGGCGGCCCTCCAGGAGCGGTTTGGGTTCCTGCCAGAAAAAATTTAAGTCAAAGAAAAAGGGACCTAAGAGGCCCCTTTTTTGTTGGATTTACAGGATAATACAGATCAGCCCGCTGCAGCCCTCGTTGATAATCCGCTCGATGGTCTCCTGCAGTTTCATCCGGGCGTCCCCAGGCATACGGTACAGCTTGTTGTGAAGCCCCTCGTTGATCAGCTCATGGAGGGACTTGCCGAAAATATTGGACTCCCAGATCTTTTTGGGATTTTCCTCAAATTCACCCAACAGATATTTTACCAGTTCCTCCGACTGTTTTTCCGACCCGACAATGGGGGAAACTTCGGCGGTAATATCCGCTTTCATCATGTGGATGGAGGGAGCGGAGGCACGCAGCCGGACGCCGTAACGGCCACCCTGTTTGACAATTTCCGGCTCTTCCAGCCGCAGCTCCTCCATGGTGGGCATAACAATGCCATATCCTGTGGCCTGTACCTCCTGGATGGCCCCATAAATCTTATCGTACTCCTGCTTGATCTGTGCCAGATTGGTGACACAGGCAATCAATTCCTCCTCGTTGGGAATAGAAAGCCCAGTGGTTTCGCTGAGCACCTGATAAAACAACTGGTCCTCCACTGCCAGGGTAATTTTGGCTCCGCCGGTACCAAGGTCCGCCTGTTTCAGGTTGGCGTCGGTCACATACTGGCATCCTGCCAAACATTGGGCACACTTCTTGGCCTGGCCAATGTGCTCCACTTCTCCAGCCGACTGGCGAATGGATTCAAAGAGGGAGGCTTTTAACCAATGGTCCTTTGGCAAGGTCAAAATCCAGCGAGGCATCTGGATGGAAATTTCCCGGATGGGGAACTGATCCAAAACCTGAGCGAACACCTGGGTGATGTCCTCCTCGGTGAGATCCAGACAGTTGAGGGCCAGTACCGGCACCTGGTACCGCTCCTCCAGCTCTTCCCGAAGCTGGCAGGCAGAGGCAGACTGGGGATACATACAGTTGAGCACCACTACAAAGGGCTTGTGGATCTCCTTGAGCTCTCCAATCACCCGCTCTTCCGCCTCCTGGTACTCGCTGCGGGGGATGTCGCTGATACTGCCGTCGGTAGTGATCACCAAGCCGATGGTGGAATGCTCAGTAATAACTTTGCGTGTACCGATTTCCGCCGCCATATTGAAGGGGATCTCCTGGTCAAACCAGGGTGTCATAACCATGCGGGGCTGTTCATTCTCTATGTAGCCCAGAGAACTGGGGACAATATATCCCACACAGTCAATCATCCGCACATTGAGACTGGTATTGTCGTCAATGGTGACCTGCACCGCCTCCTCAGGGATAAATTTGGGCTCGGTTGTCATAATGGTTTTGCCTGCCGCCGACTGAGGCAGCTCGTCAATGGCCCGCTCCCGCCGGTGCTCATTGGCAATGTGGGGGATCACCAATGTTTCCATAAACCGTTTGATAAAGGTGGACTTGCCGGTACGAACCGGTCCTACCACTCCCAAATAGAGAGAGTGATCGGTTCTTGTGGCAATGTCCTGATAGATATTCCTGCTTTCCATGGCAATGACTCCTTTCTTCCTGATTCAGGTTACATAATGGGAATGAGAAGCATCTGCCGTTGGGTCAGCGTATCTTCTTCCAAATTGTTCTCTTCCATTACCATAGCTGGGAAGGTGCGGTACCGCTTGGCGATCTCCCAGACACTCTCTCCATCCTGAGCGAAATACACCGTCAGGCAGGAGCCGCTATCCCCTTTGACCGGTTTGTTCTCCTGGATGGCAATTTCGGTGAGAAGCTGCTCCCGCACCGGACAGAACACCATTCCAGTTACCCCGATGGTTCCCTGCAAATCGATCTGTCCATTTACCTGATAGCGGCACTGGCGAATCTGGTAGCAAAGATTCCAGTGGCAGCCCTCACAATTCAGCTCCTGGGACAGGGACTGGGAAAAATCCACCATCCGGTCAAAATATTCCAGCTCCCCGCTGGCGTACTGTCCAAACATACAAACCCGCAGTTTGCCGCTCAGGATCAGCTTTTGGTTCTCACAGGTGGTTTTGCTTTCAGCAATCTCAGTCCAAAGGTGGCAAATAGAAACCACATCCTCCGGCAGGTCCAAGGTCTCATGGAAGCCAATAGACTCCTCCACCGGCACAAGGCAGCGGCACACCGAAACCGGTTTGCTTTGGCAGGTGGTTTCAAATTGGGTGCCATAACAGTCGGTGGCTACCTGGTACTCCTCCTGTTTGCAAACCATTACCTGCAGCTCCAATGTCGCTTCCAAAGAGATCATATGGGCAACCCCGTCCAGATCCGCTTTAGGCTGTACATCACAGCCTGACACCAACAGGGAAGCACTGCAGATACAGTCCTCCTCCAGCTGTTCCACATCTACAATCTGGCTGATGGGAATGGTGTGGGTAGTGGTGTCATATTGATCCTGCTGTCCATCACAGAGATAGAGCAGGGTGACAGCCAATTCCCCCTTGGCAATCAGCTTGCCCGAAATCACCTTATAATCGGTCAGTGACGCCTGGATAAAGGTCTGAACCGGAGCGGCTACCGCTTCCTTGCCCGATTCCAGCTCCAGCTCCTCCCGGACAGTAAAGGGCCGGCTCTGCCAGGCCACCATCCGCACACCTGGAACGGTTTGGGTCCGGCAGCAAACTCCCTGGCCGCTGGCCTGGGAAACCACTGGTATCTGATCGGAAACCAAAACCTGGATCTGAAGCTCTACCGTTCCCCGCAGGTCCAGCCGGCGCTGGTTTACTGGCCGGCAGTTAAAATATCCCGCCTGTGCCTGCACCTGCACCATTGGATTGGCCGCGGTGTTTTTCAGTTCTACCAGCTTATGAAAAGGCATCTTATATAGGGTATGACACAGTTGTCTCTCTTGGGATTTGTAATAGATATGAATGGTGACCATCCCATCTATGGTCAGCTGATTTCCAGATACCACCGCCTGGGAAGCCGCCGGTTCGGCCACACAGCGCAGAATACGTACTATATCCGGGCAATAGTCCGGCAACAGGACGTCACATTCCACAGGCTGTTCCACTGTGGCGTTCCATAGTACTTCATTTGTAGCTACAGGCTGCCTGCTCACTTGTAATTCCATAGGGATAACCTCTCCTCCTATAATTTCTACTGCAACTATATTCAGACAGGTTGGCAATTATCCCTCTTTTGAGGACAAAATCACAGGTAGAAAGGCAAAAAAATAAGGCTTTGCATACGCAAAGCCTCTTTTGCCTCTGCCCCTGCCTAGGACATCAGCTCCACCAGAACCGCCTTTTGGATGTGCAGGCGGTTTTCCGCCTCGTCAAAGATCTCTTTGGCGTGCTGCTCAAACACCTCACTGGTAATTTCCTCCCCCCGGTGAGCGGGCAGGCAGTGCTGCACCATCACATCGGGAGCGCAGTGCTCCAACAGCTGGTGGTTGATTTGATAGCCGGCAAAAACCTCCTGCCTCTTTGCCGTCTCCTCCTCCTGCCCCATGGAGGCCCACACGTCGGTAAAGACCACATGGGCGCCCTGGGCTGCCTCCAAGGGGTTTTGACAGAGGGAGAAGTCATTGGGGTGCTGTGCGGCAAACTGCAGAACCTGGGGGGCCGGCTGATAGCCGGCAGGGGTAGCCAAAGCAATTTTCATGCCCATTTTCAGACAGCCAACAATCAGAGAGTTGGCCATGTTGTTGCCATCCCCGATATAGCACACCTTAAGTCCAGAGAGATCTCCCTTGTACTCCCGTATGGTCATCAGGTCAGCCAACACCTGGCAGGGATGGCAAAAATCTGTGAGTCCATTGATTACCGGTATCTGGCCGTATTGGGTCAGGGCTTCCACTTCTGCCTGCTGGTAGGTACGGATCATAATGCCATCCAGATAGCGGGACAGTACCCGGGCGGTATCCTCTACGGGCTCTCCCCGCCCTATTTGCAGGTCTCTGGACGAGAGGAACAAAGCTGTCCCTCCCAAATGGTACATTCCTGTCTCAAAGGAAACCCGTGTACGGGTAGAGGACTTCTGAAAAATCATCCCCAGGGTTTTCCCTTCCAGACGTCGGTGGGGAATATGATGGCTCTGCATATATTTCAGCTGATCCCCCAAATCCAGAAGATGGGTAATCTCCTGGGTGGAAAGATCCATCAGTTTCAGTAAATGTTTCATATTCCCGGCACCTCTTTTGAAATGTATTTTTATTCTATTATAGCGTTTATTTATTTAAAATCAAGGGATTTTTATGTATAAATATTCCTTTCTCTTTGGTTCCCTTTCTTGGTGAAAAATTACAAAAAGTCCTTTTCCGCCCTAAAAAAAGAGGCCCTCGCGGGCCTCTTTTTTTAGCTATGTATTAGGACACTGTTTCCTTTTTGATTCCAAACAACATTTTAAGAATACCGGATAAAAACCTTGGGCTCTTCCAAACAATAACCTTCATACAAACCCTCCTGTTCCTGACCAAATGCTGGCAAGGTCAACAGCCGCCAAACAGTATAACGGCAATCAAAAAGAAACTTAGCAGCAGCAATACCAGACTGTAGGAGCAGGTCAACGCCAAAATGACTCCTGCGGCGAAAGCTCCGGCAACCACCGGCAAACAACCTGTTTTATTGCTCCGACGCCTGCATCCCGCTCTTCTCACCATTTCCCCCTCCCCTTGCCGATTGATCAACTGTATTTGATTTCTCAATTTCAGTATATGGCGGGAGGAATCCATTGGTGCATTGCCCTCTCAGCGGTCATAAATCCGGCGGAACTCATCCAATATTTCCAGGTGGGTAAAATCTTTGGGATAAATCATATTGATCTCACGAGTCATACTGAGGTTCTCAATGGCCACCACCGCCAGTTTTCCATAGGCAATGTCCTGCTTACAGGCCTTGTGGGAGATCACTGTAACACCCAAATTGGAGGAAACCAGCTCTTTGATGATGGTAACATTGTCAATTTCCATGACCACATGGAAGTTTTTCAGAGATTCCGAATGGCTGAGCAGATGGTTTTCAAAAAGATCCCTGGTTCCAGCCCCAGGCTGCCGGAGAATAAAATTCTCCTTTTTCAGCTCCTGCAAGCTGACCGATTTCCGCTTGGCCAACGGATGCTTAGGAGACACCGCCAGACAGAGATAGTCGGTATCCAGAAGCACCGAATGAAACCGCTCCTCATCAATACGCCCCTCCACTATAGCCAGATCCAGCTCAAAAGATTTCAGCTTATTATTAATATTTTTTATGTTATCAGTAAGAATATTAATATGAACATGGGGATTTTCGTTGCAGTAGACGGCAAAAATCTGAGGTACCAAACTTTCCTCCGCGGTAGGGGTAATGCCGATGGTCAAGCTTTTAACCGAGCGGCGGCTGTCTTCAATGGCTTTGCGCACCGCCTCAGACAGCCCCATGGCCCGCCGGGCATACTGGATGAGAATTTCCCCTTCAGGGGTGGGGCGCAGTTTTTTCTTATCACTATAGAAAATTTTGATGCCAAATTCCTCCTCCAGCAGCCGGATATGGTGACTCACCGCCGGCTGGGTCAGAGATAATTTTTGGGCGGCCCGGGTAAAGCTACCTTCCTTCTCCAGTGCCAGCAGAGTGATGATTTTGCTATCCAACATGTAAAGACACCTCCATTTGCCAGTCGCCTTTTCTTCTGAAAGAAGAGACAAATTTTCTATTGTGAAAAAATATTATTAAAATTTTGAATAACCACAGAAAATATCATAATTTGATTTTATCATTTTATCCGCATATAATCAATATATATAAAATTTTTTCTTGAATTGAGATGATACTATGCTTTTTGACCATATTGCTGTGACACAAAATACCCAGGTTATGCTGAGCCTGGCTATCATATTGCTCTGTGGTTTCTTATTCACCCGGTTTACAAAAAAGCTGAGGCTTCCCAATGTCACCGCCTATCTTCTGGCAGGCATCGCCATTGGCCCCCATGTTTTGGGGCTTATCCCTACAAATATTGTAGATGGCCTGGATTTTGTCACCGATGTGGCTCTGGCTTTTATCGCCTTTGGTGTGGGCCGGTACTTTAAATGGGAAATTCTGCGCAAAAGCGGCAAAGAGGTACTGGTCATCACCCTGTTGGAAGCTCTGGGGGCAGCTGTACTTATCACCCTGGTGATGTACTACCTGTTCCACCTGTCCCTGGCTTTTTCGCTGCTTTTAGGAGCCATTGGATCGGCCACTGCCCCCGCGTCCACCATTATGACCATCCGGCAGTATCACGCCAAAGGCAAATTTGTGGATTTGATTTTACAGGTAGTCGCTCTGGATGACGCTGTAGCTTTGGTGGCTTTCAGTGTGGCTACCGCCGTTACCAGCGCCACTGTAAGCGGCCAGCCCGGTATCACAGTGGCAGAAATCGCTCTACCTATTTTGTCCAATTTGCTGGCTGTGGCGGGAGGCCTTGTTTTTGGCTGGCTGCTGCATCTGCTGATTACCGAAAAGCGCACCAGTGACAACGCCTTAATGATCGCCATTTCCATGATTCTGCTGGTTGCCGCCCTCTGTTCCGCCTTTGAGATTTCCCCTTTGCTCTCCTGTATGGCACTGGGCACCGCCTTTATCAATCTCAGCAAAAATGAAACCCTGTTTACCCAGGTGGAAAGTTTCAGCCCACCGGTACTTACCCTATTCTTTGTACTCTCAGGCATGCGGCTGGATCTCTCCTCTCTGGCTACAGCGGGAATTATTGGGGTTGTCTATTTTCTGGTTCGCATCGCAGGCAAATATCTGGGTGCCACTGTGGGTGGAGTCCTATGCCGGTCCCAGCCATCGGTGCGGCACTTTTTAGGAATGGCCCTGATTCCCCAGGCGGGCGTCTCCATCGGTATGGCAGCTTTGGGACAGCGGCTCCTGCCAGAGGAAACTGGCGCCCTCCTTTCCGCCATTATCCTGTCCTCTGCTGTGCTTTATGAAATGATTGGCCCCGCCAGCGCAAAGGCTGCCCTGATCCTGTCCGGTTCCATTGAACGGCAGCCATCCACTGAGCAGCCGCAAATGGTTCGGTCCCGACTGTGACCAATTTCCACCTCTATACAAAGAGCGCCTGACACCTTAAAAAGTGTCAGGCGCTCTTTCTATTGATGTAGAGGGCACTGTAAAATCAGCAGAGTTCCCTGTTCTACTGTCACTGTAGCCCGGTCCCCCTCAATGTGGTTGCTGACCCCCAGAGGAAAGTCACACCCCAGGACAGCGTTTTCCAGTGGGTAATGAACCCCTTGGAGAGTGACCCCTTTGGCCTCTCCACCAAAGGCAAAAACCGACAGACTGTGGTCAGGGCGGTTAGCAATGGTCAAGCTGCCATCACAAAGGAGCCAAATCCGTTCTCTGGCGCCTAAAATTTCCCCTGTAGCTCCTTTGGACTGTAAAAAAGCCAGGGTCTGCAAATTGGCGATGGTGTGATCCAGGCGGATTCCCCCAGTGGCGGCAACCAATAGAAAATGGCGGCAGCCAGCTTCCAGGCCCTTGCGAACCGCCAGCATGGTGTCGGTGTCATCCTTCTCCTCCCCCACCCGCAAAGTGGGGACATCCTGGGGCAAGGAGCCGGTGTAGGAATCAAAATCCCCCACCAGAAGGTCGGGGATGATCCCCAAAGTCCGGGCATGTTTAAGCCCCGCGTCACAGGCAATGACCATATCCTGAGAGGTGGGCGCGATCTGTTCCCGGGTGATCTCCCCCAGTTCCCCCGCGGAAATAATAATACAGCGTTTCATTGTGTGATCTCCAAGAGAACTTCTTCCTATTTGGAAGAATATTCCCATTCGTTGAGTTTTTTGGCGTCCTCATACATGGCATGGTAGCTCTCCATACGGGAGGGCGCAATCTTTCCCTGGGCCGCGGCCTCCAGTACAGCGCAGCCCTTTTCCTTGGTGTGAGAACATCCGGTAAACTTACAGTGGCTCAGGTAGGGGGCAAATTCCCGGAAACAGTATTGGAGCTGATCTTTAAAAATCACCTCAAAGTGTTCCAGCTCCACCGCCGAAAACCCTGGGGTATCGGCTACATAGCCCCCCTCCACCGGATACAGTTCCACATGGCGGGTGGTGTGCCGGCCCCGTCCCAATTTCTGACTGATATGGGCGGTGGCCAACTCCAGTTTAGGGTCCAAAGCGTTGAGCAAACTGGATTTCCCAACCCCGGTATTGCCCGTAAAGGCGGTAATCTTCCCTGCCAGAATCCCCCGGACCTCCTGAATACCCGATCCTGTCAGAGAAGAAACGGGATAAACCGGATACCCAGCAGAGCGGTAAATGGCAATCAGTTCCTCCCCCTCATCCAGGTCCTCCTTGGTCACCACCAGCACCGGAGCAATCTCTTTGTACTCGGCAATGGCAATCAGTTTATCCAGAACCAGATAGTTGGGTTTAGGCTGGGTTGTGGAAACCACCATCACCAACTGGTCAATATTGGCCACTGGTGGACGAATCAACTGATTCTTGCGGGGGAGTATAGCGGTGACATATCCCCTGTCCTCCTCGGTGGGTTCCACCATCACCCGATCCCCCACATAGGGGGAAATTTCCTCTTTGCGGAATACCCCTCGGGCCCGGCAGGCTAAAATGCCCTGAGAAGTTTGCACATAGTAAAATCCGCCCAGCGCTTTGACAATCAAGCCTTCATATTCTGTCATATACCCATCCACCCCATCAGGACTCGAAATCAGCGGAGTAATCTGCTGTCTGGGTAGAAGTACCTGCGTCAAAGTCAATGGTATACTCCATATAGGGTCGATTGTCAATGATAATCTGTACATTGGCTGTTCCCTGACCAGTAAAGCTGGGTTTCCACACCCGTACCAGACTGGGCTGAATCTGCTGCTCCTGTACCACTACGCCATCCTGCATGGCCTTAATGGTAATTACAGAAGAAAGATTCTCCGGCAGCCGGACATAGAGAGAAACCTGTTGGATGATTTCATCTCCCGAGCTGACAGTGAGATTGACGTATCCTCCCTCAGAAATCTGAGAGGTTGGGCCAGGGTTCTGACCAATGACCGTACCACTTTCCGCTTCGCTGTCCTTATACTCAATATTGCCCACGCTCAGACCAGCTTCCTCCAAAGCGGCCCTGGCATCCTCCAAAGACATGCCGCCCAAATCAGGAACCGGTACCACCTTACTGTCTGGGCCCATGCTCACCTGTACCCGAACCACCGTTCCAGCGGGAATTTCACTGCCGGCGCCTGGTTCTGTTGCCGCCACCAAGCCGGAGGCCACAGTGGAGCTGAACACATCTACCTGCTGGTATTCCAAATTGAGATCCCGCAGCTGGGCAAAGACCGAAGTGGCCTCCTGTCCCACATAGTTGGGCAGGGTGATAATCTCCTGTCCCGCGCTCACCTTGACAGTAATTTTAGAATTGGGCTTTACTGTCCGGCCAGCGGCAGGCTTTTGCTCAATGATAACACCAGCTTCATATTCATCGTTATAAACTGGGTCTCCCTCCATCTCAATGAGGAAGTTGGAGTAATTTTCCGAAGTGCGCACTGTGTCATATTTCAGGCCCACCAATGTGGGAACTGTCACATCCGGAACCCGCTCAAAGGGGTTGTTGAGCCGCACCATTGTAAAAATAAAAATCAGAGAGCCCACTACAAAAGCGGCAGTAATACCTCCCAAAATGGGCACAACTGGCAGGGTGCGCTCCTCTGTGGAGGAACTGCTTTTCCGGCTTTTGGGAGATCGCTTTGGCGCGTCGGCATTTTTCTTTGATTTTAGCATAGATGTCTGCTTCTCCTTTGACTTGGAAGAATTGAGAGAACCTCGCTGTTTGGACCCCTGAACATGGCGGGAGGAACGAATGGCCGCCTGGTATTTTTCTTCCTCCTGGGAAGTGGAATCCATATACTTGTACTCAAAGGATATGGAGGGGTTCCGTTTGAACTCATCAATATCCCGCAGCATTTCCGAAGCGGTCTGATACCGCCGCCGGGGATCTTTCTCCATAGCCCGTATGGTAATTTCCTCCAACCCTTCGGGAATGGAAGGGTTCAGCTCCCTGGGCTGTTTGGGCTGGGCCTGAATCTGTTTGAGAGCTACCGAAACAGCGCTTTGGGCGTCAAAGGGCAGCTGGCCAGTGAGCATTTCATAGAGCATAATACCCACTGAGTAGATATCCGACTTGCCGTCGGTAGGTTCTCCCCGGGCCTGCTCCGGGCTGATATAGTGTACCGAGCCTATGGCCCGGTCGGTGATGGTGCTCATCCCACTGCGGGCAAACCGGGCGATACCAAAATCGGTCACCTTAATGGAGCCATCAGAAAGCAGCATAATATTCTGAGGTTTCACATCCCGATGGACAATTCCCTTGTCATGGGCGTGCTGCAGGGCCCGGAGAATCTGTACCGTAAAGTGAACCGCTTCTTTCCAGCGCAGCACATGCTGCTGCTCAATATACTCCTTTAAGGTGATCCCATCAATATATTCCATAACAATGTAATTGACCTTGTCGGTAAAATTTACATCGTACACCTTGACAATATTGGGGTGGGAGAGAACCGCGATGGCTTTAGATTCGTTCTTAAAGCGCCGCAGAAATTCCTCGTTGTCCACAAACTCTTCCCGCAGCACCTTGACGGCTACCGACCGGCCTGAGGTTACATCGGTGGCTCTGTAGACATTGGCCATACCACCAACCCCAACCAGCTCGATAATTTCATATCGGCCGTCCAGACGTTTTCCCAAAAGTTTATCCATTGGCTGTTTCCCCCTTATTCAGGCGTGAGATCAGCACGGCGGTAATATTGTCCCCGCCGCCATTGCGGTTGGCCCGCTCTACCAACGCCTCTACCGAACCTTCCCGAACACATTGGCCCAGCAAAGGCAACATCTGGTTTTGAGGCAATTCATTGTAAAGTCCATCAGAACAGAGCAGAATGCTTTCCCCTTGGGAGAGGGTGTATTCCCCATAGGCCACATCAATGGACGGAGAAACGCCTACTGCCCGGGTAATGTAGTGGCGCTGGGGATGGTTCGCAGCTTCATCGGCTGTAATCTCTCCCCGGTCCAACAACATCTGTACCACAGTGTGGTCGGTGGTCATCCGGGAGAGGGTATTCTCCAAAGGGTTGTACAGATAGGCCCGGGAATCCCCCACATGGGAGACACAGGCCACATCGCCCAATACCACCACAACTACAGCGGTGGTCCCCATCCCCTTGAGCTCCTCCTCCCGCTGAGAACGGGAATAGACCAGGCTGTTGGCGCTGCCGATGGCACATTCCAAAATCGAGGGCAAGGAACTGAGCATGGTGTGGGAAGAAATCTCCCGGTCCAGCTGCCGGCGGATGGCCTCTACAGCCAACTGGCTGGCCACCTGTCCCCCATTGGCGCCTCCCATGCCGTCACAGACAATGGCATAGGCAGTATCCTCCCCAATGAGCCGGTAGTAAAAACAATCCTGATTGGCACTGCGTACCGACCCGGCATGGCTGCTTCCCGCTATCTTCATCCTTGTTCCTCCTGTGCTTTTCGCCGCAATTGACCGCAGGCGGCGTTAATGTCAGATCCCAGCTCCCGGCGTACTGTGGCGTTAATACCAAGCTGTGTCAGCAGATCGGCAAACCGCCGGATACTCTCCCGGGAACCCCGGGTAAAGCCTCGTTCCTTGACCGGATTGACCGGTATCAGGTTCACATGGCAGAGCATGCCTTTCAGCAATGCCGCCAGCTGCCGGGCGTCCTCCGGGGAGTCGTTGACCCCGGCAATCAAGGCGTACTCAAAGGAAATCCGCCGCCCAGTCTGCTGGATATAGGACCGGCAGGCCGCCATCAGCTGTTCCAGGGGATACCGGTCGTTGACCGGCATGGTCCTGCTTCGGGTCTCGTTGTTGGTGCCATGAAGAGAGATGGAGAGGGTGATCTGCATTTTCCGCTGGGCCAGCTCCTCAATCCTGTCCACCAGCCCACAGGTGGAAAGGGAGATATGCCGTTGACCCAGCTGATATCCCTTGGGGTCGGAAATCAGGGTGAGAAAATCCATGACATTCTCAAAGTTGTCCAAAGGCTCCCCAATGCCCATCAGCACCAGGGAGTCCACCCGTTTCCCCTTCTGCCGCACCGTCTCATAGATCTGTTCCAGCATTTCGGAAGGGGTCAGATTGCGAACCAGACCTCCCAAAGTGGAAGCGCAGAACCGACATCCCTGCCGGCAGCCCACCTGGGTGGAAATACACAGACTGTTGCCATGCTGGTATTCCATCCAAACGGTTTCAATACAGTTGCCGTCAGGCAGACGGTAAAGAAACTTAGTGGTTCCATCCAGCTTGGATACCAGCTGCCGTTCCACTGTCAGCCGGGTTATGTAGCAGTTTTCCGCCAATTTCTCCCGGAGAGCCGCTGAGAGGTTGGTCATCTCCCCAAAGTCCAGCACCCGCTTGTTGTGAAGCCAGTCAAAAATCTGTCCGGCCCGAAAAGCCGGTTCTCCCAACTGAGATACATACTCCTTTAAGCCGGGC
>CALXEL010000014.1 GCA_944387315.1 uncultured Clostridia bacterium | reverse complement strand
CCTGAAATCCGGGTCCACTCATAATCCAGGTCATTCATCTCCTGGGGGAACACCAGGCCCAGATAAAAGTAAGGATCTTCCAACGTCACGTCCACCGTCCAGGTGTCGCCGGAAAAGTTCAAATAGTTGATTGTATCGCCATATGACGCAGAGGCGTAAACCAACAGGCCGTCTACAACCGGGTAGAAATCTGTCTTACTCTCGTAGGCTGTATCGCCTGTATAGAGGGAATCAAAAATCCCTTCCCCGGCAAAGGCCACTGTGACCAGGGACAGGGTGAGCGCCAGGGCCAGCAGGGCCGCCAATAACTTTCTCATAGGGTATTCCTCCTTTTTGCGACTTGTGAAAAGCATACATCTTACAGGTAAATTTTAACACTTTATCACCCAAAATAAAATATTTTTTAGATATTTTTTCTTTTGACCTTGCGAAATCCCTTTTGAGTAGCCTTGACTACAACTGGGCTGAGAAGCAGCAGACCAATCAGGTTTGGCAGGGTCATCAACCCGTTGAACAGGTCGGAAAGATCCCAAACCAGAGCCAATTTGGCCACAGAACCAATTACAATCAGTAATATAAATAATACTTTATACCACAAAAAGGTATTTTTTCTTTCCCCAGACAAAAAAATCAGACAGCGTTCTCCATAAAAGTACCAGCTGATCATGGAGGAAAGGGCAAAAAACGCCATGGAAACTGCCACAAAGGCTCCACCCCAACTCCCCAGCGCCGACACAAAGGCGGCTACAGCCAGGGGCGCTCCATCCAGGCCATTCTGCCAAAGAGTACCCTGACCGGCGGTAAGAATGACCAAAGTGGTCAGGGTGCAGCAGAGAATGGTGTCCACAAACACCTCAAATATGCCCCAGCAGCCCTGGGCAGCTGGGCTCTGGGCGTTGGCGGCCCCATGGGCAATGGGGGCGCTGCCCAGGCCAGCCTCGTTGGAAAACACCCCCCGAGCCATCCCGTATCGCATAGCCCGGCAGACACCATAGCCCCACAGTCCCCCTGCCATGGCCCTGCCTCCCCAGGCCTCCTGAAAAATCAAAGCGAAAGCGCCAGGCAACTGGTCCATATTCCGGTAAAGCACCGCCGCCGACACACCCAGATAAACCAGAGAGGCCAAAGGCACCGCCCGCTCGGCCACTGTGGCAATCCGTCCAATACCTCCCGCGATCACCCCCGCTACCAGCAGGGCAGCAGCTATCCCAATTGCCAGTGGTGGAATGGAAAAAGCCCCTCCAATGGCCTGGGCCATGGAGTTGGACTGGCTCATGTTGCCGATGCCAAAGGAAGCTCCCACACAGCACAGGGCAAAGAGAACCGCCAGCCCTGGGCGGCCAGCCCCATCCCGCAGGTAGTACATGGGTCCCCCATAATACTCCCCGTTTTTGCCTGCCCGCCGGTACTCCACTGACAGCAGTACCTCGGCGTATTTGAGGGACATCCCCAGAAAGGCGCTGATCCACATCCAAAAAATCGCCCCTGGCCCACCCGCTACAATGGCGGTGGCCACCCCGGTGATGTTGCCAGTGCCCATAGTTCCCGCTAAAGCGGTGCTCACCGCCTGAAAAGGACTTATTTTTTTGCCCTGGCTCCGGTTCCCAGCGCCAAACAGGCTGCCCACCGTATAGCGAAATACGGTACCCGCCCGGGCAAAGGGCAAAAAGCCCAGCCTCACTGTAAACCAAAGCCCCACCCCGGCAAGCAGGGCCACCATGCCAGGCCCCCAGACAAAGCTGCTGACCGCCCGTATGGCCAAACTGAAACCTTCCATCCCTGTTTCCGCCTTTCTCTCTGAATTAATCGGTACAGTAATGGGTATGTACACCCTCTGCCCCCTATACCGAATCCAGAAAAAAGGCAACAAAAAAGGGCCCCTGTAAGGGGCCCTTCTTAGCACACTATTTCTTTTCAGGAACAATCTCCAGCCAGTATCCATCGGGATCACTGATAAAGTAAATGCCCATCTTTTTGTTTTCGTAGCAGATGCAGTCCATCTCCTTGTGGCGGGCATGGGCAGCCTCCATATCGTCGGTGGTAAAGGCAAGATGGATCTCGTTCTCCCCCAGGTCGTAAGGCATGGGGTGATCCCGCAGCCAGGTGAGCTCCAAGGTGTACTCGCTGCTTCCATCTCCCAGATAAACCAGCACAAAGCTGCCGTCCTCGGCCTCTTTCCGCCGCACCTCAGTTAAGCCCAGCGCCTCTTTGTAAAAGGCTACGCTCTTCTCCAAATCCACTACATTGATATTGCTATGATTAAAGCGAAAGCTCATAAAACTCTATCCTCTCCTCATTGGCTGTTCACCTATTATAGCCCGTCATTTGCCGAAAATCATCCTTTTTTGGTGAAAAGGGGGTTACAAATAGGTTACGCCAAAAAGAGCCATTCAACTGATGTAGTCCTCAATCCGCTGCACCAGAGTTTCATAATCTTTAATGTAGATTCCCTGTCCCAACTGTCCCTGATCATAGGCAGGCAGGTACTGTACATAGAGGTCAAAGACCATCTCCGGCTCCGCTTTCCCTTTGGAAAATACCGCCAGCCGGCCCTCATAGGTTTTTAAAATATAAGCGTAATCCTCCTCACTGATCTGCTGGCTGCGGGTCATCTCCTGAGAGCTGGAAGCCAGCTGTCGGTCCACTGTATAATTTACAATACCCAGCACCAGAATACTTGCTAGAAGGATGGCGCCTATACACCAAAGCAAAGTATATCTCATTGGGTTTCTCCACCTTTCTGTGGCAAAATCTCCCACATCAATCTGTTTTCTCACTCTATTTTCCCCAGTTTCTGCCACCTTATACCTGCACCCAAACTCATATACTATAAAAAGTGAAAAGATACCAAAAAAACAGCATTTGACGACAATCTTTTCCAGCCTTTAAAAAAAGTTAACATCTCTGGGGGATTCTGTGGTATAATAGCCACATGGTAGCTGTAGTGCTGCTATACGGTTTTGGCTCTGAGTGGATGGAAAGCTGTTTCCCTTTACAGCTATGTCATCTGCAGAGCTTTTTGAGCTGTTTAAAAACCGGATATTTTTTTCTTTGTCAACATAGCTCTTTTCTTTTGGGATATCTTCAGATTGCAAGGAGGCGATTTCCCCGATGGCAACATCTCAGAACCGTCCGTCACAGGATGGCGACTCTCCTAAAAAGAGGAAAGTCTCTCCCGGTCTGCGGCGTCTCGGACGGATTCTATTTATTGTAATGTGTGTATGTATTATTACCGGATGCATCATCGCATCGGTGCTGACGGTATATATCCTGCGCTACATTGAAACCGAGGAGACCCTGGATCTTACAACGATCAAACTGAATTACACCACCATATTATATGCCCAGGACGAGTCAACTGGCGACTACTATGAGCTGCAACGGCTTCATGGTTCAGAAAACCGTATCTGGGTAAACTATGAGGACATTCCACAATATCTCAAGGACGCTGCTGTGGCTTTGGAGGACAAACGATTCTGGACCCACAGCGGTATCGATATTCGACGGACCGTCCTCTCCTTTGTCAACTATCTTGGTGTGCCTTTGTATGAGGGTACTCCAGGTGGTTCCACCATCACCCAACAGCTCATTAAAAACTATACTCAGGACGACGATGTGCTGATCACCCGAAAGGTGCGGGAGATTATGCACGCGCTGCGTTTGGAGAAGAAATATTCCAAAGAGCAGATCCTGGAAGCTTATCTGAACACCATCCCCTTGGGAAACAACACCAACGGTGTCCAGGCGGCAGCTAATCTGTATTTTGACAAGGACGTCAGTGAACTGACCTTGGCGGAATCTGCCGCCCTGGTCTCCATCACCCAGAATCCCACCCGGTTTAACCCCTTTACCAATCTGGAAAACCTGACCGGTCGTCAACAGGACTGTCTCTATCTCATGCATGAGCAGGGCCTGATTACCGATGAGGAATATGAACAGGCCCTGTCTGAGGAGCTGGTCATTGCCAGCGAAAGCGCGCCGGAAAAACTCAATTCCTATCAGAGCTGGTTTGTGGATCAGGTTATTGAGGATGTAATCGATGACCTGGTGGCTGAAAAGGGATACACCGAGGCCTATGCGGAACAGATGCTGTTCCGGGGTGGTTATCGAATCTACACCACTGTGGATGAGGAGATGCAAACCTATCTGGAACAGAAATTCCTCTATGATTCTGGTTCCTTCCCCGCAGTGATCAACGAGGAATACCCGGAGGCAGCCTTTGTAATCCTGGATCTCAATGGCGCTATTAAGGCCATTGCCGGTTCCAACCGCCCCAAAGAGGGTGCCCGACTCTTTAGCCGGGCCCGGGACGCTATCCGGCACCCTGGTTCCACCATCAAACCCTTAGCTTCCTACTCTCCCGCCTTGGAACGGGATCTCATCTACTACTCCATGCTTGTGGAGGACAGCCCCATCACCATTAACGATAATGGTGTGGAGCGTCAGTATCCCGTCAACTTCTATGGCACCTATCTGGGCAATATCACTGTGGATCTGGCCATTCGCCGGTCTACCAACACCATCCCTGTAAAACTGGTCAACACTATGGGGCCTCTCACCAGCTTTACTTTCATGCGGGATAAGCTGGGCTTTACCACCTTGGTAGAGAGCCGCACCAGTGACGGTATGACCTACAGTGACATCAACCTGGCTCCCATGGCTCTGGGTGAGATGACCGACGGTGTCAAACCTCTGGAAATGGCTGGTGCCTATCAGATTTTTGGCAACGGCGGCTTCTATACCAAGCCCTATTCCTATACCAAGATTTTGGACAGCGAAGGCAATGTGGTTCTGGAAAAGAACACAACCCCAGTCCGGGCTATCTCTGGTGAGACTGCTACCATTATGAACCATCTGCTCCAGGGCGTTACCAGCGGCAGCCAGGGTACTGGTACCACTGCTAAATTCAGTGCCCTACCAGTTGCCGGTAAAACCGGTACTTCTGATAACGATAACAACCAGTGGTTCATTGGTGTAACCCCCTACTATGTGGGCGTTTGCTGGATGGGATACGATATTCCCCAGACCATTCGGTATTGGAACTATCCACCACCCATTGTCTGGAAAAATATTATGGGACCCATTCATCAGAATCTGCCGGTTATTCAATTCCAGGACAACAGCAATGTAGTGGCTATGGAATTCTGTACCGAATCCGGATTGATCGCTACCGAGGATTGTCCCACTAAGTCGATGGGATGGTATAAAAAGAGCAACATCCCAGAAAACTGTGACATCCACGGGCCCGGAAGCAATCGTCCCGATGACGACGAGGATGAGGACGAGGATCGTCATGACAGTTCCTCTGAGGATGATAATTACGATCCCTACGAGGATGACGAGTAAAAACCAAAAAAGCCTGGAATTTTTTCCAGGCTTTTACTTTGGAAAAGAATGAGGAAAACAAAATGAATAAACAAGGATGTCTGATCTGCGGAAAACCTCTGGTATATTTGGAACAGGAAAAAACCATGGAATGTGCCATCTGCCACCAAAGCTTTCTCAGCAACGCCTGCTGTGAAGATGGGCACTTTATCTGTGACAACTGCCATGAAAAGCGGGGCATTGAGGAAATTCTGGCTTATTGCTCCACTACAGACAGCAAAAACCCCAT
>CALXEL010000013.1 GCA_944387315.1 uncultured Clostridia bacterium | reverse complement strand
TCGCTTCTCTATAAGGAAAACAATTTATTGCTGATGAACTTAAAATAGAACTCCGGCAAAGCCGGAGTTCTATTTATTTTCAAAAAAAGATTACAACATACCAAGGGTATATTTTATTAGTATATTTTATTAGTAAATAAAAATAATACTCTATCAATGATCAAAACATTTCATATTCTATGCTATAAAATCCTATCATATCTCTACTAAATCTTTAAATAAAAGCTATTGCAAAGATTGGGGAGAATGATAATGGTATCATCGCTAGGCTATCACACAATGGAACTATCACTGAAATTGACCGTGGATGAAGCATTACAATTGATGCAGACATTTGAAAAAAATAAGGATGTCTACATTAAGAACAATCATAACGGTTCTGTTTATCAGCGCTCTGTATACTATTACATCGGCTATCGTCAACCCTATAAAGGACTTAGTTGGACATTGAGATATTGCAAACATCCTCCTGAATATATGCAAATCGTTTCCCACAAAGTTGAAGATAGATGTTGCAGCATTAAAGCACGAATCAATCCAAAGATTCTTCTTGGATTGGACGATTATATAGCCTCGGCAGATAGGACATATTTGAAGGATCTGATCGCTGTCTTTAATCAAGAGGCAAAGAAACTTTCTCCCATATTGAAAGATTTTTTTTGCTACTCTATCAATAGAATTGATTACTGCGTCAACTTTGATCTTGAAGATCTGAGGATAGGTCTTTATCCTGCGGATTATATGGTATTGATTCAACAAGCCGATATACCAAATCATTTCATTGAGCATAAAGAATACCAAGGCACAACACATCGGAAGAAGCCAGGGCTGAACAGCTTTTATTTAAAGAACAACTCTGTCCATATCAACTGTTACTGGAAATATTACCAGCTGCAAACACAATTTCCATCAGTGCCATACATAGATGATTCGTTTTATATCATCCGATTTGAAGTACAGTGTTTATATTTGAAAACCCACTTGATGCAAAAACAGATCAAAGACTATGATAACTTTGAAAATTTAATATCCGTTATGCTGTCGGATGAACTTTGTCAAAAGGTGATTACTGGTTATTACTATAAAACAATTGGTCGAGGAGATTACTACTCTCTTGACGCTGCAAGGAAAAAGATCAAATCTATGAACTTCAACCAGAACAAGGAAGACCGGCTGCTGAAAGCTTTAAAACTGGTAAATTTGCACCGGGGAATTTTCAAGGCTAAATCTCACTTGCAAGGCAAAGAGCTAGCAGATCTGAAAAGGTCAATTATAGACCTTGGAGAGATCGGCATCAATCCAGTCACCATACCACGGGAGCGCGGTATCAAATTTCTCCCTAATTTACTAAATACATATTTAGCAAACAGAGAAGCCGCAGAAAAGGAATTCGCTGAGTATTATAAACAGGATAAAATTAGCCAAACTCAGATTGGATAAGGATGTCATATAATAAAGCCAGTATTCCACAATGGATACTGGCTTTCCTGATTTATTTGATCGTCCAAACAAACCGTTCTAATTTATCACATCTGTATGTACGGTGGACTTGCTAATATGAAATTCCTTTGCTGTCTGTCTTACAGTGGCGTTGTTTTCGATCATATAAAGCCCCAGCATTACCGCGCGCTCCTCGGGCAGCCCTTTCAAAACCCTGTTCCCTCCTCTGTAACATTCAACCCAGGTTGAACGGATCTTGTTGACAGTATATGCGGGTGATTTCAGAAAATATGTTATCCCCTCCAGCGGAAAAGCAAAAAGGGCTGAACAGAGAGAGGCCGCTTTGTCAGGGATATAGGTCAGATTGACTTGATTTTCACAAAATGGTAAAATATATAAAAAGAGAATACGCTGTTTGCGAAAAAGGGGGAAGTTTTATGACCTACAATCAAAAGCAGATCCAGAGTATTATGAAACTGCTGGCCGCCCATCTGGGAAAGGACTGTGAGATTGTGTTGCATGACTTTTCCCAGGGTATGGAGCACAGTGTATCGGTGATCGAAAACCCCAATGTTACAAACCGGTGTCCAGGGTCGGGGATCTCCTCCTTTGGCGCGAAAATTTTGGAAAGCTGCCAGGGTGACATGGGAGAAGGGGTCTACAACCGCTGTATCACCACCGAGGACGGCAAGGTGATTCGCACCTCCTTCGCGGTACTGCGGGATGAAATGGGTGAGATGGCGGGGATACTTTGTATTAATCAGGACATTTCCCAGCTGATGATGGTACAGCGGGTCCTTCAGGAGCAGATGGGTGTACAGCTGTCCAATGTCTATATGCGTCAGGGGATCAATGATGTCTCCCGGTTGTTGGGAATCAGTTTGCTGGAATCCATTCAGCAGATTGGCAAACCGGTAGCTGAGATGACCAAGGCGGACAAGTGCCGGGCTATCGCCTTTTTAGAGGAAAGAGGGATTTTTTCCATTACCAAATCCGCTGACCGGGTATGTGAGGCATTGGGAATTACCAAATATTTTTTGTACAGTCAACTGGGAGAGCTCCGAAAGGAGGCACCCGAGGGAGAAGCCGCCGGCGGTTAAGTATCAAACAGAACACCCGATGATCCAAAGGACCATCGGGTGTTTTTGTGTTCAGTGGGGTTCTTTATGGTTTTGGCTGTGCCTCCCCCTCCATTAAGCGGCAAACCTCCTCCAGCACCTGCCCCATCTCAGGATAGACAAAGATTTCCTCTTTCTCCATCATGTTCCGGCACTGGTCAGGGGAGATCCACCTGGCCTGTGCCACTTCCTCCGGCTGGAGGATCAGCTGCTCCAGGGCATAATCCCCCCGGAGCAGATAGAGATCCCAAATGACATGGGTACGGACAATTCGACGGAACCATAAAACATCCTGGGCCTGGCAGCGGATACCCAATTCCTCGGCAAGCTCCCGGATACAGCCCTGCCGGGAGGTCTCCCCCGCTTTCACCCGGCCAGCGGTGAGGGCCCATACCCCAGGGTACAGCTGGCAGCTTTGGGCCCGCTGCTGGATCAGCAGCTGCCCCTGGCTGTTTACAATCCAGACTTCCGCCGCCAAATGGTATTCTCCCGGCAGAAAGACGCTGTCCTTTTCTTTTGTTTTGCCGGTGGGGTTCCCCTCCCGGTCACAGACATCCCACAGTTCCATTTCCCATGCTCCTTCTCACAGTTCTATTCCTATTGTAAGGCAGCGAAAAACAAAAGGCAATTCCCTTTAGAACCCACAAAAACAATACTGGCTTCGCCGGAGTGACCTGAGTTGCCCTTTTGGGGGAAAATACCGGGAAATTGGCTTTTTCTAAAGAGGAACCCGCCTTGCATTCCCAGGTCAGGGATGGTATACTGAACCGGTAAAATATTCCTTACAAAGGAATTTGGAGGAACAGTAGTGAGTAAAAAAACCGCTGGGATATTTTCCCGTTTTCTATTGCTTTGGATTGTCCTGTCCGGAGTGCTGACAGCTGGCTGTCAGCAGACCCTCTCCCCTTTGGAGGGCACCCTGTTGGATGATATGGGGAATGCCTATGGCTCCGGACTGGTTCTCACGGTGGGAGAAAGCTGTACCGTGGTTCCCTCTTTTTCTGCCTCTCAGGTGTCCTGGGAACTGACCAACTCCGATGACAGTGTTCTGACTGTTGATCAGCAGGAGGACCGGTTTGTTTTAACCGCCCAGCAAAAGGGTATCGCTCAGATTCAGCTGACCGCCTCGGCCTCGGATTATGCCCCTCTGTCTATGACCCTGGATGTGGAGGTCCAGCTTCATCAGCAGTCGATGAATTGGACATTGGTTCCCCATCCCGATCAATTGCCCCAGGAGGAGGGGGAAGCGGAAAATCCTCTGACCCCTCAGTTGTTGGAAAAGCTGGAAAAGGGCGCGCAAACCTGCCGGATGGATGAAGGGTCAGGCCAGGTGTATCTGGTGACCGGATCTGCGGTGGCGGTGGCTTTGGACAGCGCCGAAGGCACCACCTATACCCCTCAGGTCATTGGAGAGGGCGTACAGGTGCAGCTGCTCCAGGGGAATGTTCTCTATATTGAGGGGGTGTCCCAGGGGGAAGCCACAGTGGTGGTAACCGCCGACCGGGATCAGTATGAATCCCTCAAGGAGGAATTTACCATTGTGGTAAACCTGCCTCCTCTGCCAGTGACATTGGTGCCCCAGCAGGGGAAAAATCTGGCCAATCTGGTGCTGGAGGAGGGGGAGCAAACCCAAATTGATTGTCAGTTGCCCCAGGGGATTACCCCGGAGCTTTCAGCCGACGGTAATGAGCTGGTAGAGGTAGAGGTTTTGGATACCTCCCTGTTGCTCACTGCCCGGCAAAAAGGAGAGACAACCATTTCGGTTACTGTTTCAGGGGAGGGATATGAAAGTCAGACCATCTCGATTCCAGTGACAGTAACGGGACAACAGGCGGTACTCCAGCTGACCAGCTCCCTGTTTGACGATTACCGGCAGGTGGAGCTGACCACTGGGGAAAGCCATGTAATCGGTCTCCAGTACGAGGGAGAACTGAGCTTTGGTTATGCTGCTGACACCCTCAAGGTGGAGCGGGATGCCCAGGGGAATCTGGTTGTCACCGGGTTGGCGCCGGGGGAAACCACCTTGACCATAACCTGCAAAGCCCCTGACTTGGAAGACAACCGGCAGACCATCACCTATCGGATCACCGATGCTCCTCTCACCCTTACGGTTTCTCAAACTGCCCTGCGCAGCCAGGTAGGGGAAAAAATTACCGTCTCCTATTCTACCGATCCTTCTGACGCGGTGGTGTCCGCCTCGGTCAGCGGAATGGCTCAGGTCTATTGCAAAGATGGGGTTTTGACCATAACGCCCGAGGAAGCGGGCACTATTACGGTGGTGCTGATTGCCCAAAAGGAAGGTTACAGCCCTGCCCAGCAGGAAATTGTACTGTCAACCGCCCAGGAGGGAGTAGGCAGCAGCAGCTCCCAGGCTGATTCGGAAGAAAGTCAGGGAGAACAGACCGACGCCCAGCAGGCGGATGCCCTGTTGGCTTTGACCAATGAGGCCCGTCAGAAGGAAGGCTTGTCCCCCTTGACCCGTCAGGAGGACCTGGATCTGGGAGCTCAGATTCGAGCCCAGGAGATTGTTACCCACTTTTCCCACACCCGTCCCGACGGGACCCCCTTTTATACTGTCTTTGGGGTGGAGGAAAACTATTATTACGGGGAAAATATCGCCTATAACTATGACACTGCCCAACAGGCCATGGAGGCCTGGATGTCCTCGGAGGGACATCGGGAGAATATTTTAAATTCCACCTACACTGGAATAGGCATAGCTACCATAGAAAAAGATGGCCAGCGGTATTGGGTACAGATTTTTTATCGGCCGGGGATGTAGAGCCCTGGGGGAAATCAAAAAAAGGCGCTGTGGAAATCTCCACAGTGCCTTTTTTAAAACACAGGTTAGCCCTCAATGACATGGATGGGATTTCCCTTTAAGAAAGCGGCTACATTTTCCATGGCCACAGCCAGTAAACGTTCTCTGGCCTGCCGGCTGCACCCGCCAATATGGGGGGTCAAAATACAGTTGGGTGCCCCCAACAGAGGGTTGTCCCCCTTCATGGGCTCTGCCGAAACCACATCCAGGGCGGCGGCGCCTACCTTTCCTGTTTCCAGCGCCTGCCTCAGGTCCTGTTCCACAATCAGGCCCCCTCTGGCTGTATTGAGAATCCAAACCCCATCTTTCATTTTTTCAATGGACTCAGAACAGACCATGCCCCGGTTCTGGGCGGTGAGTCCGCAGTGGAAAGAGAGAACATCCGCCTGGGCCAAAGCTTCCTCCCAGGTGACATAGGTGGCCTCTGTCTGGTCCGGGTCCTGCCAGTTGTCTACCGCCAGAACCCGCATCCCCAGGGCTTGGGCGATTTGTCCGGTGGCCCGGCCGATTTTCCCATACCCCACAATGGCCATGGTCTTCCCCGCCAGCTCGGTAATGGGGGATACCCAGTAGCAGAAATCCTTGCTGCGGCACCAATCCCCCTGCTGTACCGAGGCATTGTGACGGCCCACTTGGTTGCTCAGTTCCAAAAGCAGAGCAATGGTGTGCTGGGCCACCGATTGGGTACCGTATACCGGCACATTGGTCACCACAATCCCCCGCTGTTTGGCCGCCGCCAAATCTACCACGTCATAGCCGGTGGCGGTTATTCCAATATACTGAAGCTTTGGACAGGCCTCCATCATCTCGCCGGTGATTTTTACCTTGTTGGTAAGGACGATTTCTGCATCCCCCATCCGATCCAGCGCCTGGTCCGGGCTGGTGTGGTCATAGAGGGTTACGGTTCCCAACTGATTTAAGGGTTCCCAGCTGAGATCCCCTGGGTTTTTGTTATATCCGTCTAAAATAACAATCTTCACAGTTCCACTTCCCTTTTCCCCAGATGTTTTTGTCTTTCCGTCTTTCAGTATACTATGTTTCCTTCCCCTGTGTCCAGCGGGTTTTAGCCAAGAAAAAAAGGCTTTCTCCTACAGGTGGGAGAAAGCCTTTTTTTAAACAATGGGCTTGAGGTATTTTGCCAGATCCCCTCTAAAAGAGAGCTCCTGCAAAAAGTTTTCCATCATCTTGCGGGTAAACATCAGATAGGTCTCCTCTTCCAGCATCAAATAGCTGTAGCTGAGTCCATCCACCAGGCAGAGAAGCTTCTGGGCCAGGAAATAAGGTTCCTTGGCGTCGATGATTCCCTTTTGGGTGTAATAGATGAGATATTCCGCGAATTTGTCGGTCAGTTCCCACATGGAGGCTTGCAACAAATCCTTGATGGACTGATTGAAGGTGCTCTGATGGACAAAGGTGTAATACACATTGGCGCCCACCTGGTCTTCCCGTCGGGAATGGATGTGGAACACATGGTCGATAAATTCCACAAACTCTTTCTCATCATTCTCAAAGGAACGCTCCAAAACAAAATAGGATTGGGTACAGGCGTTGAATACCTCCTGGGCCAATTCTACCGTCATTTCGTCTTTGTTTTTAAAATAGTGAAAAATAAGGCTGGGAGGGATATCCAATTTGGCTGCGATTTTGCCAACCGAGGCGTTGCCAATGCCAAACTCCTCGATAGCCTTGGCATAGGCGTCCAGAATATCCTGTCGCTTGTTGGTTTTCATAGGGCCTCCTCTGTTTAGGCACATTATCCATAGTATCTATTAAATATAACATAAAATTTATAGATACGCAAGGTGACCTGGTGGAACATTGGGCTATGGAAATCTGTACCATAAATCTTACAGGGATTTGTACAAAATAAGAATTGACTCTATCTTTTTAAAGTGATAACTTAAATGCAGAAATTGACTGAATATTCAGTCAATTTCTGGCGCACAGCCATTATATTTGTGGTCGGCAAGGAGGAACTGATATGGAGACAAAGCGGGAAAGCTGGGGCAGCCGGTTCGGCTTTATTGTGGCTACAGCGGGTTTTGCCATTGGGTTGGGGGCTATTTGGCGGTTTCCCTATATGGTGGGCATGAACGGCGGCGGCGCCTACGTGCTTGTCTATCTGATTCTCTCCCTGCTTATTGGCCTGCCGCTTTTTATCGCGGAGGTCACCTTGGGCAGAAAGTGTAAAAACAGCCCCATTGTGGGGATGCGCAATCTGACCCGAAAGGGCAGCCTATGGGTATCCTTTGGCTATTGCAGTGTGGCGGGCGCCCTGTTTATTTTCAGCTACTACTGTGTATTGGTGGCGTTTTTGCTGGGCTATTTTGTAAAGACCCTCACCGGGCAATTTGTAGGAACCGATTTGACAGCCATCAACCAAATTTATCAGGCGTTTTCCAGCAATATGCCTGCTCTTTTTGGCTACAACCTGTTGTTGATGGTGCTGCTTTGGGCGATTTTAGCCCGGGGCTTAAAAGATGGAATTGAAAAATACTGCAAGGTGCTGATGCCTGCCCTGGTGGTACTGCTGGTGGGTTTGGCCATCCGTTCCTGTACCATGCCAGGGGCTGGGGAAGGGCTGCGTTGGTATTTGCAGCCGGATTTTTCGGCCATCAGCGCCAAGACATTTTTAGACGCTTTGCCCCAGGTATTTTACGCCACCAGTGTGGCCATGGCGGGGGCGTTTGTGTATGGCAGCTATCTCAAAGAGGGGGACAGCAATATTCCCAGTGATTCCCTTTTGGTAGTGGTGGCCAACGTACTGATTTCGGTGATAGCGGGACTGGTTATTTTCCCCGCCATTTTCTCCTTTGGCATCGCGCCGGATGTGGGTGCCAATCTGATTTTTTTAACCATGCCTCAACTGTTTGCCCAGATGCTGGGAGGAAGATTTTTTGGAGCGGCCTTTTTCTTTCTGGTCATCATCGCCTCCACCACCTCACTGATCGGCCTGGTGGAAGGGATCTCCGCATCCATTGGCGATTTGTTTTCCATCTCCAGGAAGAAAAGCACTCTGTTGACACTGGTTGTGGGATTTGCCATGAGCGTGCCGGTCATGCTCTCTTATGGGCCATGGAAAAACGTGACCATTGGAGGGAAAGATTGTTTTGAGCTGGCGGATTTTATGGCAAGCAATGTGGCTTTGCCATTGGGCGGTTTGATTTTGGCCCTGTACATTGTGTTTGTTTG
>CALXEL010000012.1 GCA_944387315.1 uncultured Clostridia bacterium | reverse complement strand
GCCGGGTCAAAAAGCACCCGGGAGTGGTTTTTAAAGATCATGGTTTCAGAGACCACCTGCCGGGGCTGGCGGCGGATTACCTTTTTCCAGATTTCGCTGTTGCGGTAGTAGCCGTCCGGTTCCTTGCTGTAGTGGTGATCCCGTTCCTCAATGCGGTAGAGGAACGCCTGAGGCTGGTCGGAGCGCAGCTCTCCGCACAGGTCCCCCTCCTCCAGCCAAATCCGCAGTTGGAAGGTCTCGTTGGTGGCGTTATAAAACCGATAGTCCACATTGTTGTAAAACACCGAGGTACCGGTACCGAAGGGCACCCGGCGGCCGCTGTCCGGGAAGATGGCGTCGGTGTGATGGTGGAGCTCGGTGACAGTCAGAGGGCTTTGGAGCACCAGCCAGTGGATCAGGTTGGCCAGCTGGCACAGGCCGCCGCCCACAGCGGTGACAGGTTTTCCATTTGCCAGAGCCAGTCCCTCCAGGTATCCTTTTTTGGCGGTGCAGTGTCCCACCCGCTTCCAGAAGGAAAAGGTCTCCCCTGGGTGAATCAGCAGCCCATCAATGGAGGGGGCCGCCAGCTGGAGGTTGCGGACCTTGTTTTTTTGCAGCTGTAAGTCTACTCCCACCAGGGGCCGGACCATGAGAGAACGGTGGGCCTGTACCATATAGGGCAGGGGGGCAGCCTGCCGTCGGGCAGCAAATGTATCATGGCCTATCCAGTCCCGCAGCCAGCGCAGGGTGTATTCCTTGCCCAGTGAAATCCGGTAACAGACCGGGCCGTATTGACAGAACAGCTTACGTTGTCCCATAAAATTGCCTCCTATTATAAAAAGGAACCCAGATTCTTTCGTTCCTTTCAGTATACCACCAATGGCTCCAATAAGGGTATCTTTGGTGACGTGCTCTCAAAATCTGTGGGATGCACAAAAGGGAGTTGGCAGCTTTAGTGAGTTTTTTTTGCCAATCCTGTGGTATAATAGCCCGGAGATGGCTTTTTTCCAGGTCTTTGATACAGTGTTTTCATATGAGGGAAAAATTGCCCTTCGAAATAAAAAAACTATGGTATGACAGGGAGGAAACGGTACTGAATCAGCGAATCCACAACTATATTAAAGCGAATCCCAATCAATTTACCGAGCAGGTGCTGATTGTCTATGGTTTGGCCCAGGTGCTGTTTGCCCTGCTGGCTGACACGCCCCAAAATATTTGGAAGGGACTGGTCACCATTGTGGTGTCCCCCTGCGGCTTGATTACCGACTATCTGGCGTTGGTGGGAGTGGGCGCTACCTTTCTCAACGCGGGACTGGTCACCCTTTCGGCGGTTTACCTGGCCTCCCGCTGTAAGGTGCGATACACCGGTGTGGTCATCGCCAGTATTTTTATCTCTGGAGGATTTGCCCTGTTCGGTAAAAACATCGCCAACATCTGGCCCATTGACCTGGGGGTGTACCTGTATGCCAGATACCACAAAAAGCCCTTTGGCGATTATCTGCCCATCGCTTTTTTTGGTACCGCGTTGGGGCCGCTGGTTTCCGAGTTCGGGCTGATCTATCAGAACTACCCGGTTTGGGTGCGGCTGCTGGCCGCTCTGGTGGCAGGGGTTATTGTGGGCTTTTTCCTTCCCCCTGTTTCCCGACGGACCGCCATCTGTCACCAAGGCTATAATTTATACAATGTGGGATTTTCCGCTGGTTTGATTGGTACCGTTTTCGTATCCATGTTTCGCTCCTTTGGATATACCCCTTCGGTGAACTTTTACTGGAGTACGGAGTATACCCCTATGCTGGCGGTGTTTTTGCTGCTGCTGTTTTCCGGGCTGACCGGGGTGGGGATCTGGCTGGACCGGCACGCTCTGCGGGATTTTAAAATTATAACCTGCCACAGCGGCCACTCGGCTGACTATCTGCGGCTGGTAGGGTTCCCGGGCACTATGATCAATGTGGGACTGATCGGTATTTTGTACACCGTATATATTTTAGTCATTGGGGGAGACCTCAACGGCCCCACAGCAGGATGTATTCTTACAGTGGCGGGGTTTGGCGCCTGTGGGCTCAATCTTCGCAATGTTACCTATACTGCTCTGGGCGTGATTTTGGGCTCTATGGTGAAGGTGTGGAGCCTGACCGATCCCGCGGTACAGCTCAGTGTGATTCTCTGTACCGGGTTGGCTCCCATCGCTGGCAGCTTTGGTCTGCTCTGTGGAATCGCGGCAGGTTTTATCCACTCCTCGGTGGTGCTCAATGTAGGCACCTTGTACAGCGCCCTCAATTTGTATAACAATGGGTTTTCTACCGGCCTGGTGGCAACCATTCTGGTGCCGGCCATTTTGGCGGTGAAAAAACCGGCGGTGGACCATGTGATTCCTCCTACAGAAGAGTAGGGGGACAGAAAGGAGAAAACAGGGATGACAGAATTTTTGCCGTTGGCAGATCATCGGGACTTCTTCTATCAACTGGTGGGAGAAAACCTGGGGGAGATTGTAAACATTATGACCGCGCGAATTGAACCAGAGGGCGGTGGTCCACTGGGCGGCGGGCATACCCATCCCCACCACCATCTGTTTTTAGTGACCGAAGGACAGGTCCGTTTAAAAATCGGCCAGGAGGAAAAATTCGCCGCAAAGGATGAGAGCTTACAGGTGGACGGCAGCGTGCTCCACTCCATCTGGAGCAACGGACCCGAACCGGCCAGGGTGGTTATCATTAACTACATGCCCCGCAAATAAGAAAATGAAAGCGTGGAGCTCCCTGTTTTGGGGAGCTTTTTATTTTTGGTTCTACAGATAGAAAATAACTACGTTTTCATAAATACCGCTATTATCAAATAGAGCTGAAAGATGGAAGGTTTTAAATTCTTCTGTTTAAAAACAGCTGTATTTAAAAAATGACAAAATAAAATTTTTTTAAATTTAAAGTGGAGTATTAAATATAAAATAATATAAATGTCAGAAGAAATATTGAAAATTTCTTTTTAGCCATTGTTCCCAACAATGGTTTATATAAGCAAAACAGATAGCCAGTTCCTTTTAAAAAGCGAAAATATCCTTTTACAAACCCACAATAAAGTGTTACTATAAAAATAACTTGGAACTGCTATTTATATAAAGGGAGGTCTAACCATGTTTGCGGGAAAACCTGTGATCGGTATTACATCTTCATCCAACTTTGTGGCCACCGAGGGCAAAGCGCCCAGGCAGTTGGTGCTCAACAAGGATTATGTCCACGCCATAGAGGTAGCGGGGGGAATTCCTGTGGTAGCTTGTGAGGAATGTCCCGGGTTATTTGCTCAGATGTGCGATGGCCTTTTGATGACAGGTGGCCCTGATGTGGCTCCCGCCTGTTATGGACAGGAGGTTCTCAATGACAGTGTAAAACCGGATCCTCAACGGGATGCATACGAAAAAGAGCTGCTGGATGCCTATCTGCCTACCGGCAAGCCCATCTTTGCCATCTGTCGGGGGATGCAGTATCTGAATGTCCTGTTGGGAGGAACACTGCACCAGGATCTGGAGCTGGAGTCCGGATGGAACCATCGGGACAAAACCATCAAGCATCCTGTTGAGGCAGAAGAGGGTTCCCTGCTGTTCCGCTTTTTTGGAAAAGAGTTTTTGGTCAACACCATTCACCACCAGGCTGTGGACCAGCTGGGAGAGGGGCTAAGGGCCACTGCCCGGTCTCCGAAAGGCATCATAGAGGCCTATGAACACACCACCCGGCCGATTTTTGCCACCCAGTTCCATCCGGAAAAGCTGTCCAATTGTTCCTGGGATGGCACCACTCCCAATTTCCAGCCACTGTTCGATTATTTTATCCAGCTGACTTTGGAGAAGGCCAAAGGGCGGTAAACCATCATGCAAAAGGGTCATACAGAGAAAACCCGGGTTCCGAAGAACCCGGATTTCTCCTTGATGCAATTGCGATATAGTGAGGATGTAAAGTAGTAATCTTATAAGCCGAGATCCTTTTTCAGGATGGGATAAAAGGCCTCTTTGAGCAGTTCTTTGGCCCCATGACGGTTGTACTGTTCCCACACCGGGTCCTCATCGGGGTTCCAGTAAAGAGGATAGTTGGCGTCAACAAAGGCCACATCCAAAGTCCGTCCCATTTTTTCAGCGGCGATCTTCAGATGGTCGGCGGCGTAGTGAGCGGCTTTTTCCAGGCCATGGATCAGGGCGTCAATGCCCTCCTGGCCAAAGCGTTCCTTTACCACTTCCACCATATAGTAGTAGACCCGGAGGGTCAGCAGGTTAAAACCGGTTTTGGCCTCCGCCTTGGGAATCGAGTGGGTCTGGCCGGTGTAGTAGGGGTCAAAGTGCTCGAAACAAACTGGCTTGAGCTCCTCCGGCAGATCCTCCTGGCGCAGTACAATATTAAAGGCACAGTACTCGTCCCCAATTTGGGTGAGGGTTTTGGCCAGGCCAACCTTGGTGTATCCAAAGGCGTAGGAGCTGTAGCAGGCGGGATGGAATTCCTCGCAGTAGAGCCGGCCTACATACCGGTATCCCTCCTCAATCCACAGTTCTGCCATGGGACAGCGCAAAGTATGGGTGTTGCGCTCCTCGGGAATGAGCCGCAGCTGGTCCCCATGGAACCGGGGGTCAGCAGGCAGGTCACTGCCGATGCTGAAGAGGTTTTTCATATTGATTTTTACATTGGCGTCCAGATGCCGCTGGCGGCGATAGGCGCCCCGGTCTTTGCCGTAACGGCGGGTGGCTTCCCGCAAAGCGGATTCACCCTCAATTCCCAGCTCGTCAATGAGCTGTTGGCCCATGATGGCGTAAAACATGGTGTATTGGTCTGAATTGTGGATCATTTCCAGTTCTTCAGGGGTATACAGTTCATAAATATTTTCCATGGTTCTTTCAGCTCCTCTCTTACTGGTAACGGGCCAAATCGGCTTTCAGAGTACGGCAGTAGTTGATTTCAATGAGTTTGGCCACCTCTTCCGGCAGGTCAAATTGGTTGGCAAACTGGGTACCCCAGAAGGTGTGTTCCGCCAAAAAGGCCTCATCCAGAGGTTTGCGCAGGCTGATGGTGCGCTGTTTGAGATAGGCGATGGTTTCGTGAGCCGCCGCTTTCAGGCCTTCCGAGAGGGCGCAGATAGCAGCTTCTCCATAGCGGGCGGTGATCTCCTGCATGTAGGAGGTGAGCAGCATCTCTCCCCATAAGGCAAAGGCTTTCTGAGGGTTCTCACAGGGTATGTAGGCCTCGGGACGGGGAGCTTCCTGGGCCCGCTCACCGCTGAAGCTGGCAGGCCGGTCCTCAGCCTTGGCGTTGGATGGACGGTAGTAACAGCCAAACCGGCAGCTGTTTTCACCCATATAGACGAAGTTTTCACTGAATGTACATTGGCCTACCCCTTTGGTATAGGCCATAATGCAGCCATGGTGATATTCCTCACAGAAAGAGATCATCAGATCCTTGGCACCGGTTTTTAACAGGTAGTCGTAAATGGGACATGTAATCACATCAAATACCGCTTCCTGCTCATTAAAAAGCTGCCACTGGATCCGGAAGCGGGGATCGATGCAACGGGACACTGGCGTGGTAAAGTAGGTTTGCAGATTGGCCAGTTTCCCTTCTTTTAAATAGTTTTCCCGCTCCATCTGGCCCATTTTCTCACCGCAGAGATGGTTGGCCCGGCGGATGACTACCTCGCCATCCTTCCCTCTCACCTGTAAAATGCTTTTGGCCAGATTTTTATATACAATACTCCAGCAGTCCTGTAGATTCTGGGTTGCTACCTGGTCGATTCGATTCATAGAATTTACCTCCCCATAGACAGATTGTTCATATTATTTTCAGCTAAAAAAGGACGGGACAAAGTTTCAGTCCACTCCAGGCCTTCCTGTCCCAGCCGCTGTTGGGCACAGGTGACAAAACAGGTGTGAAGTTCCAAAATCCATTGGTTGTAATCTACTGGCTGAGGTGGACATGCCTCTTTTTGGGGGAGGCCCATGGAAGGATCAAACTCATCAAAAAGTTCTCCCCGTTGTTTTTCCGGCAGGTTGGCCGGCCGCAGATATACCGAAAGGCGGCAATAGGTATCTCCCTCGTTGACCAGCTCCCGGCCAGTGTTGATTTGGGCTTTTTCGCTGGCGGCCTGATGGACATAAGCGGGGTAGTACTCCTCACAGAACATCTTCCCCACCTCCGGTTCCCCGGCGGCGTTCCAACGCAGCGCGTAAGGGCACTGGGCCACATTGACAAATACTTCCTGGGGTGAAACCCGAATCCATTCTTTGATACACCGGTCGCCACATGGCAGCGGGCCACCCAATCCAAAGAGATTGGCCAGATGAGGCTTATAGCCATGTTCTACCAGAAAATCCCGACGGTGCTGTCCCTGCAGCTGGGCAAACATCCGGATGGCGTCCCGGACCGCTGCCCGGCCCAACATGCCAAACCGTTCCCCAAGCCCTTTGGCAGTGGTTAGATAATAGTCTGCCCAGCGGTCCTGGGCCTGGTTGTCACAGAGCAGCTTATATCCCTTCATATCCAACCTCCTGAAACAGCACTTTGTAAAAACAATCCCGCAGCAATTGTTTGGCGCCATGTTTGTCATATGTTTCCCAGAGGGGTTCCCCGTCAATGTCCAAATTGAGGGGCAAATGGTCCACCAAATAGATTTGATCCACTTCCCTTTCGGTGGCCCGGGCCTGTTCCAAAAAGACTTTGGCCTGTTCTACCGCCCCATGGCGTAGCCCGTTGGCTACCAACATCCGGCCGGTTTCTCCCAGCTGCTCTACAGCAGCTTCCAGCAGATAAAAATACATCTTGATCCACAGCATGTTGAATCCGCTTTTCCCCTCCGGCTTTGGCATGGGGGTGGAGGGTTTGACATAACCCGGGTCATACTCTTCAAAGCTGAGCCGCCGCTGCTCATCAGTCAGGTTTTCCGGCCGGTAGGTGTGATAGAAAAAGCAGCGGTCATCCCCATCCTGGGTCATGCTTCGGGACAGGTTGACCTTGGTTTGTCCAAAGCCAAAAGCTTTGTAGCACTCGATGTGAAATTCCTCACAGTAAATTCTTCCTAAATGTTTGGCGTTATATTTTTTCCAAACATCAGCAAAAGAACAGATCAGGGTATCGCTGATCCGCTCTTCCCGGGTGCTGCGGATGACCTTGGAAAGGAAACGGGGCTCACCCGGACGATCCCGCCCTTCGTGGAATAAAGTTTCCAAATTGATTTTAATATTGTTATCAATCAGCCGCTGCCGGTTGGTCAATCCCCGATCCCGGCCGTAACGGCGCACAGCTTCCCGCAAAGCGATTTCTCCCTGGAAACCACCGCGATCAAACAACTCCTGGGCGATGAAGGTATACATAATAACCCAGCTGTCTTGAAGATTTTCCAACTTGATTTCTTCCAGTCTGTTCATTTATTCATCCCCTTGTCGAATAAATTTGTCGTAAACTGCTAAATTCATCATAGCAGGAACTGTCTGTCAAGTGTTAATTGGTAGTTTTAATAAGTGCTATCAAGTAAATGAAATAGAAGTCTGTTGCCGCCCAGGAGTCCGGCAAAAAAAGAAAGGAGATTTTTATGACATTTGAACAACTGCGCTATGTATTGGAAGTGGAGCGGACTGGTTCCATCAACAAGGCGGCCAACAATCTGTTTATGTCCCAATCCGCTTTGTCTCTGGCCATTCAAAGCTTGGAAAAGGAATTGGGAGAGCTGATTTTCGCCCGTACCAATAAAGGGGTAATTCCCACCCCCTTTGGGAGATCCTTCATCAAGTATCTGGTGCCGATTCAGATGCAGCTGGACCAGGTCAATAAGATTTTTACCCAGGGAGGACCTACTGGGGGAATGTCCTTTGCCCTGGCCAACGATGGATTTACCTGCGGCAGTATGATCTGTGGCATGCTTTATAACAAATATCGGTCGGTGGGCCTGCGCATTGAGCACTATGACAGCTACGGTGACCAGGCCCGGTCGATGGTAGCGGATCAGGTGGCTGAGGTGGGGCTGATCCGGATTTGGAGCTGTCACAAAAAAATTGAGATGCGGCAGCTGGATACTCTGGGGCTGGAATTTCATCCCCTTTATGAAGGCGGATTGGCTGTTCAGGTTGGCCCGGGAAATCCTCTGTATCACGATACTTCCATAGAATATGTCACCCCGGATATGCTCCAGCCCTATCCCCGAGTGAAATATGGATACGAGGACAGAGGGCCTTTGTCAGACAGTATGACAGATTTGGGCATTACCGATAAAATGACTCCCATTGTCACTTCTTCCCGGGCGGTTATCAATGATATGATGGTATACTCAGATGCTTACTATATAACCACAGATATTGCTGAGAACGTAATATGTCAAAAAGTGATGTCGAAGAAAAAACACCTGCCTTTAAAAGGGGTTGATATTCGTTCTACGGTGGGATGGATTGCCCGCCGCAATGTGCCTTTGGGCCATGTGGCGCTGGAGTTTACCAAACTGGTTGAGCAGTGGTTTCGGGGAGAGTTGAGCGAGGAAAGTGTGCTGTAATCCGAAGAAAACCTGGTGTGCCGCTGTATTATTTGATTTCTTCATAAGGGTTATGAGAAGTACAAATTTGACGCTCTATGTACATGATGGTATGATTTACTTAACTAATAGTGGATATTTTGTACATATTGCGCAAAAAAAATCCCGGAATTTAGCAGGTGCGTCCTGTCTGTAATCCCAAAATCAGTTTTTGTACACCCTGTACGGATATCACGTAGTTAACAATCACCTTCTCAGAAGGTAGACAAACAAGAAAGTGGGAGGAGAAGTATGAAAAAACATAAGCTAATTGGTTTGCTGTTGGCAGCGGCTATGCTGCTGGTGAGTGTTACTGGATGCAGCTCCAGTCCCTCAGGAACCTCTTCTGGTTCTTCTGACGGTGAAAGCAGCGGAACAGTCAAGGATACTTTGACCATAGCTCTGCACAGTGAGCCCCCGTCCCTCAGCACAGTAGACAACGATGACCTGGTTCCTATCTATATGAACCTGCTCACCGGCAACCTGCTCTTCAAAATCGATCCCGAGACCCTGTTGGTTGAGCCGGATCTGGTTGAAAGCTATGAGCAGACCAGCGACACTGAGTACATCTTTAAGCTCCATGAGGGCGTAAAATTTCATCATGGCAAAGAGCTGGATGCGGAAGATGTAGTAGCCAGTATCGAGAACGCCAAGAAATACCCCGCCAGTTCGCCCTACACCGGTGAGATCGCGTCGGTTGAGGCCATTGACAAGTACCAGGTAAAAATGACTCTGGTAGAGCCCTACTCCAACCTGCTGTACGATTTGGCTTACCACTTCAACTACATTCTGCCCAAGGATCTGCTGGAGAGCGGACATGACTTTGCCGCTGAGCCAGTAGGTACCGGTCCCTACAAATTTGTAGAGTGGAACCGCGGTAACTCCATTACCTTTGAGAAGAATGATGAGTACTGGGATGAGAGCGAGATGCCCACCATCAAGACCATCATCTGGAAACTGATCCCCGAGGGCACCTCCAGAACCCTGGCTCTGGAGACCGGTGAAGTGGACGTAATCTATCAGGTAGAGACTGCTGACGTAGAGCGTCTGAAAGCGGATTCCAGATTCCATGTGGAAGAGAAAACCAGTGTTGAGCATTACTATATGCCCATCAACAC
>CALXEL010000011.1 GCA_944387315.1 uncultured Clostridia bacterium | reverse complement strand
CCCCCTATGAGGTTCTTTTTACCCCATGGCTGCCCTATTCTGACACCCTGCGTCTGAAAGCGGCCGAGTGGGCAGTGGAAACTTACTTAAATTCCGGACGGTTTGATTTTACAGTCCGGTACCTGCTTGGTAAAGCCTCCTCCCCTTTCAGATTTTTCTTGCAGCTGGGAGAGTACAGCCGCCGCCATGGTGTGGTATTTACCCCCATGCAAAAGGAATTGCAGTTTACACTGCTGCGGGATTTCGCTTTGGAAGCCTATGGAGAAGACCCCTATCTTGCCACCCTTTGCCGGCTGGACATCGCCTGCCATGAAAGGCCCAGAAAATACCCCCAATGGGCCCAGTTTTCCGCCTATTCTCTGCCTCGCCAACGGATTCTGGAGTTTCTGGAAGATGAGGATTTTGTAAGGCAATATCTGCCTGCTTATCAGCAAGTGGTTCCAAAACAAAGGGAACGTCTCCTCTATGGGGAGATCTTCCCCAGTGACCCCATGGATTCAAACACACCCCCTGCTCTCTATCTGTTTGACTACCAGCAGCGGAATATTCATGGGCATGCCCAGATCATACAAGTGGAAAAACTACAATAAAATCTTTTGGACGCCAGTGGATATATAAAAACAGGACCTCTTAGATAGAGGTCCTGTTTTTTGTTTGTGCCTTATAATGAGCGTCCTGTAGCCGGATTGGGCTTAATCTGGGTGGGATCATTGAAACTCTCGGAAGAGGAATCACTGATCCGCTCCAATTTTCTGTCAGACAGCACATACTGCTTTAAAGTTCGGGTCGTCAGTTTCCATCCGCCTTCTGACCTGTCGTAAACAGCACTGGGGATCTCCTTGATCCCATCATCGGTCACTTCATAGAGATAGGTATCTTCCTCACTATAAAGATACAGAGTACCGTTTTTGTTAAAAGCTGGTCTGGCTGTCCAACCAATAAATGCCAGTTCCGCGTCTGGATAATGGGCACCGATCTCCTCCAGATAGGCAACACTATAGTCCAGGTTCACTTTTCCTTGATCGGTGGCGTCCACCACAAACCGGGCAAAATCTCCAAAGAGCAGTTCTACCTCTCCCGCATGGTCAGCAAAGGAAATCACTGGCAGGTCGGAATCTACAGTAATACTGCCACTCTGCTCCTCTACCAGCTGGCCACCGTTGTGGTTAAGTTCCACTCCGATCTGTACCCCTTCATATTTTCTCATCTGGGACTGATTTTTAAATACGCCTACCTCACCGGCCAAATCCAGTGTCTTTGCGCTGGAAGATGGTTTGGTTTTGATGGCTGCAAAATACCCATATTCCACAATTTCTTCAGGGGTTACCCGATAGTCGTCCTGGCCGATGGATTGGGCAATCTTTTCAATTTCCTGTAAAATCAGAGGAGTCACAGCTGCTTCCAAAGCATTTCTGTCGGGATAATACAGCTGACCGATCCCTTCCGATGCCTGGACAGAGTACCATCCTTCCTCTACTTGCGATACCGGGCTGCCAGAGGCAGTCAAGCTGGCATAATATTTCTTTTCCCCATAATAACTGCCAGCTGGACAGGGAGACAATCCTGCATAAGCGGCAGCTTCATCTGCTTGGGTGAAGTAATAGCCTTCAGCGACCCATCCAGAGGCAGCGGGTACCAGGCCGGCTGCTGCGGCGACTGTGGCAGCGTTCTCATAGTAATATCCATCCAATACATAGTGACCGGAACCACTGTAAGCGCCGCCCACCGATTCTACCGCTTCTCTGGCAGTAGAAAAATATTGTGTATCTTTGCAATAACTGTCAGAAGCCGCTGCTGTTACACCAGTGAGGACAACTGCTTCCTCTGCTGTAGCGGCAAAAGTTCCATTGACCTGATAGCCTGCTTCCTGGGTTTTGCTGATTCCGGCAGCCGCCAACAGTTCTGGTGTTTCCCCGGCATAATAGCGCTGTTCATAAATATACCCGTCTGGGGAACAGGTCTGAATCACAGTGCCCAAATCTACAAGCTTTTGCTGAGCGGATGCAAGATCCGCGCAATATTCCCCACTGGACAGGAGATACCAACTTCCTGCCGGACAGCTGGCATATCCAGCTGCTTTCACCTCGCCCAACGCAGTCTCCAGATCAAGATACTCGTTTCCTTCAAAGAAATAGGAACTAGAATTCGTGTTATTGGTGATCAGATCATCCACCGCAAAATACTGTCCATCTTTGTGGTATCCTCCTCCATCTGCCGGAGCAAAATATTCGGCGCCCAGAGCAGTCCAGGCGGCCGTCAGGTCAGAATATACTGTCATATTCTCCACTGCATAATAACCATTGCCATCAGCCGGTGTAATACCTACCTGGGATAAATCCTCACAGATTTCTTTTGTTTCGGTCAGGTAATAGCTGCCAGCGGGCAGAGCGGCAGCCAGTTGCTCCAACACCATCTGTGTATTGGGATAGTAGATTCCCTCTTTGTAGTAACCTACGCCATTGGTGGCTAAAACAGCGGCATCCAGCGTAGCCAATGCCTCTGAGGCGTTTGAGAAATAGCGCTGTTTCCCCTCCACCTGAGCTACTTGATAGTAGCTGTCCGGACCTGAAGGGGAAATTCCAGTGCCAGACGCGTCTATGGAGTCATAATAGGGAGCCGGTGTCTCCTGACTTTTATAATATCCGGTTCCGCTTACCAAAGACACACCGGAACCATCCTGGGTCAGCTGAGAAAAATATACGTCATCCCGATAGTAGCTACCCTCTTCAGTTGACTGCAAGCCGGCAGCCAAGGCTGCTTGCGCCTCACTGGAATAGTACTTTCCATCCACTAAATAGTCCGGCTCTGTCACTTCCTGGTACTGTTCTCCCAGTACCTGCTGCAAAACAGCGCCATCATTCCACAGTATAGTTTTGAGCCCTTCCCGTACCTGATCCAAGCTGAGGTTGGTACCTGTAGTGCGGCTGGTCAACCGAAATACATATCCCTCCTGCCGGTTTAGCTGGGGATAGGTTTGGCTGCTCAAGGCGGGCAAAATCGTCACAGCTGCAATGCCAGTTTCCTGTTGAGCCCGTTTGTACAAAAGTTCCATCGACTCAACCTGCGACTCCCCTACAGCCCAGTCAGCGAAAACATGATAGTTCTTTACCGTTGCCAACTGGTCCTTTTCCAATCCATCAACCGGGATGTAGATGGTATCTCCGGGAGCAAATCCATCATCCGCCTTAGGTACGAGATAACCAATCTCACTGTCATATCCGTAGAGCACTTCATCTGGGCTGATATAAAGAGCATCATCTGGGTTGGGCTCTTTCGCGAAAGCCACTGTCATACAGGAGCATAAAATGGATAAAACCAACACACTTGCCACAATACGCCTCATATTGTCTCTCTCCTTTTGTCATTTCCTGGATGTCTATGGAAACATTTCCATCATAACACATAAATGTCATATTTTGTCGAATTGACACATTTTTTCTACAAAATAAACAGGAAACCATCAAAATAAAAAGCGGCGTTTTATAAAAACGCCGCTTTTAAAGTTAAAAGAAACTCATTTGGCTGCTGTCTGGCAGATCATGCAATGCGCCAGCCTGCCGCAACAACTCTACAATGGATTTACCTACCTTGGCCCGAACAGTAATATCGTCTGCTGAGATGAATGGTCCTTCCTGCACCGCCTGATAAATGCTGTTGGCGGCAGTAGCACCCAGCCCTTTGAGAGCGGTGAAGGGCAAGCGAATTTTCCCATCCTCGCAGAGATATTTGGTGGCATGAGATTTGTAGAGATCTACCGGTAAAAAACTGTAACCTCTAGCCAACATTTCCCGGGTGATCTGCAAAATACTCAGCAAATCCTCCTCTTTCTGGGTGCGCTCATTGCCTTTACGGCTGAGCTCATCAATTTTCATCTTGACCGCCGAAAGGCCCCGTACCGCGGATTCCGCGTCAAAATCTCCACCGCGGATGGTAAAGTGGGCCGCGTAAAACTCCAGCGGCCGGTAAACCTTGTACCATCCCAGCCGAATCGCCGCGATAACATAGGCCGCCGCATGGGCTTTAGGGAACATATATTTGATCTTCATACAGCTGTCAATATACCACTCCGGTACATTGTTGTCACGCATGGCCTTCAAATAGTCCTCGGTCAGGTCGGTGGGCGCTTTTCCCTTTCGAGTGATCTCCATAATTTTAAAGGCCTTTTTCGGTTCCACACCCTTTAAAAGCAGGTAGGTCATAATGCTGTCACGGGTACCGATTACCTCGGAAATGGTGCAGGTCTTGTTGTGGATCAGCTCCTGGGCGTTGCCCAGCCACACATCGGTACCATGGGAAAGTCCCGAAATCTGCAGCAGGTCAGAAAAAGTCTTGGGCTGAGACTCAATGAGCATCTGCCGCACAAAGGGGGTTCCCATTTCCGGCAAGGCAAGGGTACCAGTATCGCAGTCAATCTCCTCCGGTGTAACCCCCAGGGCTTCAGTGGAGGTAAACAGGCTATACACTTTGGGATCACTGGTGGAGACCTCCATCACCTTGATGCCGGTCATATCCTCTAAATGTTTATAAAGGGTGGGCACATCGTGCCCCAGAATATCCAGCTTCAGGATGGTATCATGAAGGGAATGGAAGTCAAAGTGTGTGGTCACCACATCGGAATTAGGATCATCTGCCGGGTGCTGTACCGGGCTGAAATCATAAATTTCATAGTTGCCAGGCACAACAACCATACCGCCTGGGTGCTGACCGGTAGTACGCTTGACACCGGTGCAGCCCAGCGCCAACCGGGCTTCCTCAGCCCGATGTACCACCCTGCCCCGCTCCAGCAGATAGTTTTTCACATAGCCATAGGCCGTTTTCTCCGCCACAGTGGAGATGGTTCCCGCCTTGAATACATGGGAAGCGCCAAAGAGCTCTTCGGTGTATTTATGGGCCATGGTCTGGTACTCACCGGAGAAGTTCAGGTCAAT
>CALXEL010000010.1 GCA_944387315.1 uncultured Clostridia bacterium | reverse complement strand
AAGCTGATCCTTCGAGATATTCGGGAAGCCCATCAAAATGATGCTACCACTGCGGACAGCCCTTCTCCGGCGCTGGATGTGCAGCAGAGTTTACAGGAAGCCATGAACTACAAGGGCAGCGATGCGGAAAAACAGGCCCGCATTTTCCTCGCAACCTTTGGTATTGACTATGATGCGATCACGATGGAGCAGTTTGTCAATATCATAGAGGTCTTGAAACTGTCCAAACACCTGAAATCCTCTATTAACCAGCGGGGAAAAACTAACATGACCCATGGAAACGGGAAAAGGAAAAGAAAACACAAATAGACAAAAAAATATGCTGGACACGGTTGGTTTCAACCATGTCCAGCATATTTCATTTACCCAATCCCGTCTGACAGATGCCGTAAGTGTAATTTTGAGTGAATTACTTTCTTACGAGCACCCGCCTAAGCCGGAGGGCTTTTTTCTTAGTTGTGGGCCTGAGCAGGATCATCCCGAAAGAGCAGAGAAATGGTCCAGATACCACCCAAAGCTACCAGGGTATAGACGATTCTACTGATCATAGCAGCCTGCCCGCCAAAGAGCCAGGCAACCACATCAAATCCGAAAATGCCAATGGCACCCCAGTTGAGGGCTCCCACGATCACCAGGATCAGGGCTAATTTATCAAGCATGTTATCTTTCACTCCTTATTTCTGCTGTGCTTGTTTCGTGGCGCAGTAGTAGTATTTGTGAAAGAGTCGCACTTTATACACCCAGCCAGATAAGCCATTTTGAGCCTAATTTTGTATTTTAATTTTTTAAAACCATATCCCGATAGAGCTTGTATTCCATCGAGTCCACCAGCGCCCGGATAGAAGCGTTGATTATATCGGTGGAGACGCCCACAGTGGTCCAGGTGTTCCTGCCGTCAGAGGATTCGATCAACACCCGCACAATGGAAGCGGTTGCTTTTCCGGCCTCCATAACACGCACCTTGTAGTCGATAAGCCGCACGCCAGCCAGGCTGGGATAAAAGACTTCAAGCGCCTTACGCAACGCCCGGTCCAAAGCGTGTACCGGACCGTCTCCCTCATCGGCGGTGATCTCATATCGGTCCCCTACCCGCAGTTTTACCATGGCTGAGGCCATATGCCGGTCAGCGGCATCCTGTTCCCCAATAATCCGGAACAACTCCATAGCAAAAAAGGGAGTGAACCGGCCCAATTCCTTGAGCACCACCAGTTCAAAGCTGGCTGTGGCCGCCTCAAACTGATAGCCCTCAAATTCCAGCTCTTTCAGTTTATCCACAAGCCCCGCCATCTGAGGGGAATCTTTGGAGAGGTCGGGAATAATTTCCTGAATTTTGGCGGCAAGGGCAGCCCGGCCCGCCACCTCTGACAGAAGAATCTGCCGATGGTTGCCTACCAATTGGGGCGCGATGTGCTCAAAGGCCGCTGTGTTTTTTTGTACTCCATCTACATGCATGCCCCCCTTGTGGGCAAAAGCCGACCGGCCCACATAAGGCATGGCGCTGAGCAGGGGGATGTTGCAGATTTCCGATATGACCCTGGCGGTTTCGGTCATACGTCCCAGCCGCTCTGCCGGGATACAAGAATAACCTTTTTTCAGCTGTAAATTGGCAATGATGGTGGAAAGGTTTGCGTTTCCGCATCGCTCGCCGATACCTGTGTAGGTTCCCTGAACATGATCGGCTCCCGCTTCCACTGCCGCCAGGCTGCAAGCCACCCCACAACCCATATCGTTGTGGCAGTGTACCCCGATTTTCCCAGGAAAAGCAGTGGCGGCTATGGCTGTAATCTCCCGGATTTCCTCAGGGAAGCAGCCCCCGTTGGTGTCGCAGAGCACCAGTTTGTAAGCACCGGCATCTGCTGCCGCACCCAGGGTCTGCAAAGCGTACTCCGGGTTGTCTTTATAGCCGTCAAAAAAATGTTCCGCATCAAAAAATACCTGTTTGCCCGCCTGGGTCAACAGATGGATTGTGTCATAGATCATCCGCAGGTTCTCCTGGAGCTCCGCTCTGAGAACTTCCTGGACCTGCCAAAGAGAGGACTTTCCAAAGACCGATATGGCATGTACACCGGCATCCAGGAGGGCTTGACAGTTTTTGTCCTCCTGGGCCGCCACCCCTTTTTTACAGGTGGAACCAAAGGCAACCAGCTTGGCATGGTCCAGTTTCAGTTCGCCGGCCCGGCGGAAAAATTCCGCGTCCTTTGGGTTGCTGTAGGGATTGCCCGCCTCAATATAGTCAATGCCCAACCGGTCCAGAGCAGTCACAATATTTAGTTTGTCCTCTACTGAGAAAGAAACACTCTCCCCCTGGGCTCCATCCCGCAAAGTAGAGTCAAAAATCTCAATTTTTTTCATGGTGTCACCTCATTTATACGGGAAACAAGCAGCGGCGCAGGCTCTGCCCGCGCCGCTTGCCAAACTTATTCCTGTCCGCCAGTTGGCTGCTGGGCAGCCGCCCCACTCTGTTTGGATTGGGCCATCTGCCGCTGGGCTCCCCGCAGGGCCTGCCGGGTTGCCTTAACTTCCGATAGGGATTTGGTCAGGCTCTCTTCGGTCTGACGCAGCAAATTGTCCGAAAACTCCTGGGTTGCCTGGCGCATCTCCCGGGATTTGTTCTGAGCCTGGGTAATGATCTCATTGGCTCTGGCCTGGGCCTGCTTTAAAATTTCTTCCTGAGCAATGAGAGCCCTGGCTCGGTCCTCAGCTTTGCGGACAATATTTTCCGCCTCTTTGCGTGCCACAGCCAAAATTTCGGTGCGGTCCGCCACAATGGCTTTTGCCTGCTTAATCTCGGTGGGCATGTTGAGCCGCACATCGTCCAAAAGGTCCCGCACCTTTTCCGCATCTACTACACATCTTCCTCCCGAAAGAGGCAGATTCCAGGAGCGGTCCAGCAGCTCATCCAACAAATCCAGAATTTCCTCAATATTCATCCCTAATCCTCCCTGGCTCACAATGTCTCGGGGCTGCAAAACAGCCGCTCTTTAATTCTGTTATGTAAGCAGCGCGGTACAAAATCACTGATATCCCCGCCGAACATGGCAACCTGTTTAACCAAACTGGAACTCAAATACATATTATTGGCAGTAGTGGTCAAAAAAACCGTTTCCGCGTAAGGCAACATCTTCTTGTTGGTAAGGGCCATCTGAAACTCATACTCAAAATCTGACATGGCCCGCAAACCTTTGACAATAGCCACCGCCCCTATGTTGCGCACATAGTCGATCAGCAGCCCGCAGTACAGGTCCACCTCAACATTGAGCATGCCGTCCACCGCTTCTTTAATCATCTCCACCCGCTCATCGGGGGTAAAGCTGGGATGTTTGTTGGGGTTGATAACCACCAGTACAATCACCTTGTCAAACAGCGAACTGGCACGCTTAATAATATCCAAATGCCCCACTGTTATGGGGTCAAAACTTCCCGGACAGACGGCGATACGCTGACTCATTCCTCTTCCTCCCTGCGATAGGTGGTAATTTTAATTTTACCATACCGGTACACTTTAAACTGTTTAAAATCTCCCACCTGCTCCGGCAAACTTTCGGTTTTGCCTGTCTCACAGACAATAATTCCCCCTGGGGACATCTTGGGCACCAGCAAGGGCAATGCCTGATCAATGAGCCCCTGCTCATAGGGAGGATCCAGCAGGGCAATATCAAAGGTCTCATTGGTGGAACGTAAAAATGCCAGAGCATCCATGGCGGCAACCCGGGATTTCTCAGCCAGTTTGGTGTGCTGCAAATTTTGCCGGACAACCTCCTGGGATTCCCGCAGCTGATCTACAAAAACACAGAACCTGGCCCCACGACTGAGGGCTTCAATCCCCAGCTGTCCAGAACCAGCGAACAGATCCAGAACCATTGCCTGCTCCACTTCAAAATGCAAAATACTGAAGATAGCCTCCTTGGCCATTTCAGAGGTGGGACGTACCTTTAATCCATCAGGCGCCTGCAATTTGCTGCCGCGGGCAGAACCTGTAATAACTCTCATAAACACTGCCTTTTCTCCAGCGAGAGGGTAGTTGTATCAAAACTGCCGCCTGTTGGCTCGCTGGGCACAGGCGGAGTGATAGATTTAAATATGATCAGTATCATTATCGGATTTTTGCCGGAGCTTGTCAACCCTGTGTCAAATCTTTTGCGTTTTTCTGTTCTCCGTCAGCTTCTACTTCCGGGTGATAAAACCGGTAGACATTTTCCGCCGCCTGCCGGTTCATGCCCCGCACCGCCTGGAGTCGCTCCACACTGGCTTGGGAGATCCCTTTGGTGCTTTTAAACTCACGAAAGAGCATTTTAGCCCGGGTGGGCCCCACCCCCTCAATGGTGGTGAGGGTGGACTCAAAAGCGCCTTTCCGGTGCTTGGTCCGGGAATATCCAATGGCAAAGCGGTGTACCTCTTCCTGAATGGAGGAAATGAGAGTATAGACACTGCGGAGAGCGGAAATGGAGATCTCCCCTCCATCGGAGGAAATGGCCCGGGTCCGATGCCGGTCATCCTTTACCATGCCGAATACAGGGATTTCCAAACCAAAGGAGGCAATCACCGGAAGGACTGTATTCACATGGCCCTGGCCGCCATCCAATAAAATCAGATCGGGCAGCCGTCCAAAGCCGCTTTCGGCTGGGGATTCCTCCTCATACCGGTTGAGCCGGCGGCCGATCACCTCCCGCATGGAAGCATAGTCATCGGTGCCCTCCACCGTTTTGATCTGGAACTTTTTATAGGCGGATTTGAGGGGGCGCCCATCCTGGAACACCACCATACCTGCCACCACTGTTTCACTGCCGATGTTGGAAATATCATAGGCCTCAATATAGGCTGGGGGCTTGGGCAGACCCAACAGCTTGGCCAGCTCGTCCAGAGCGGCGATTTCCCGGCCTGAGCGCCTGCTCTGGTGGGAGAGCTTCTGGGCACAGTTGGTCAGGGCCATCTGTACCAACTTGTGCTGGTCCCCCCGCTGGGGGATGGAGATATGCACCTTTTTCCCCAGCCGCTCGGACAACAGCCCGGAGATCAGCCCCGGGTCCTCAAACTCCCCATCTATAGCGATCACCGGCGGTATTTTATCGGGGAGCTGGTAATAGCGGGCCAAAAACTCACTGCGGGCCTCCTTTAAATCCGAGACCTCTCCCAATAGGAAGTCCTCCTTGTCCACCAGCCGGCCTCCCCTAAACCGCAGCAGGGAACAGGCAGTGTCCTCCTCCCCCTGTACAAATCCCAGCACATCCTGGGTGTCCACCCGGGAAAAAACAACCTTCTGACGCTGGCTGATCCGCTTGATGGCATTGATCCGGTCCCGGTAACGGGCCGCTTTCTCAAACTCCAAATTTTCCGCGTACTCGTTCATCTTGTTTTCCAGTACGCCAATGATGGCGCCGCTGCCCTGGTGGATAAATGCAATGGCTTGATCCAGGACCTCCCGGTACTCCTCCACCGAGATTTTCCCCTGGCATACCCCCATACACTGTTTTAAGTGATAGTTGAGACAGGGCCGTTCCTTACGGAAATCCTGGGGGAATTTCCGGTTGCAGGTGGGCAGCATAAAGGCCTTGTTGGCCTCGTCCACCGTCTGGCCGGTCACAAAGCTGGAGGTATAGGGCCCCAAATAGGTGGCCCCATCCTCATTTTTTTGCAGTTCAGCGGTAATACGGGGATACTCCCCAGGGGAAATTCGAATATAAGAATAGCCCTTGTCATCCTTTAACAGGATGTTGTACTTGGGAGAGTGCAGTTTAATCAAACTGCATTCCAGCACCAGGGCCTCAAACTCACTGTCGGTTACGATATATTCAAAATCCGCCACATTCTGCACCATTTTATAAACCTTGGGCAGATGTTTGTCAATGGCGCGAAAATAGCTGGAAACCCGGTTTTTCAACAGCTTGGCCTTGCCCACATAGATGATGGTGCCGCTGGCGTCCTTCATCAGATAGACCCCTGGCTGCATAGGCAGCTTTCTCACCTTGGCCTTCAGTTGTTCCAAAAGTTCCTCATTCATGTTATCACCTGCCTTGGAATCTGATTTCAGTATACCATATAGGCTGTGTTTTGCGAAGAGCTTTCCCATCCAATACAATGCCTTACAAAAGAGAACACCAAAGAGAAAAGTTCTGTCTCTTTGGTGTTTTATAACAAAGTCGGTATTGTAAGCGTCTGCTTATCGGGACTGCCGGTAACTCTGCTGCCGAGCCAAACGCTCCCGAAATTCAGCGTCACTCATAGGCCGGCGTTTTCTGCGCTGCTGTCTGCGGCGGCGGAGATACTGCTCCCGTATCCACAGTTTCAGCAAAATAATTCCCACAACCAGAATAACCGCCAGCACCACCAGAATCTGGCCCACAACCCGGAGCACTGAGAGCACGCCCTCAGCCGGTGAAGGGTCCACTGGCTGGTTTTCCTCAGTTGTGGAAGCGGCTACCGCCGCCTCGCTGTACTCCAGTGGAAGAGTAGCCAGTTTTTCTCCCTGGCTGTCTAAAAAGGTTACGGTGGGAGCCATGGAGCCATCCCACTGATTGGCCGCGGGGATGGACAGCTCATAGCGCACCTGGTCCTTGGTCAGCCCTTTGGGGGCGGCAAAACGCAGGGTCTCCCCCGGCGAAAAGGAAATCAAACGGCCGTCGTCTGTCTCCATGGACTGGAGGTTCAGCTCCATCTGCTGATAGGTCAGCTGGCCGTAATTTTCAAAACAGTAGTCAAAAAGGGCGGCTGTGTCCTCATATTTCTCATACTGGGTGGTGGTTTTCAGGGCGACGCAGATCAATTCCAGGTCTCCCCGGTTAGCCACCGTCACAATGGTGTGTTTGGATTCCGGTATCCAGCCCAGCTTTCCACCAGTGGCCCCCTCGTACTCATACTTGGAGGTGACAATCATATGGTGATAGGTGCCCAGGTTCCGACTGTCCGGCTGGTTATTGGTGGGGGGAATGGTGTAGCTGATTCCTCCAAACACCTCCCGGAAGCCCGGCACCGTCAAGGCGTATTTGGTAATGAGAGCCATATCATAGGCGGTCACATAATGGTCGGCGTCATAGAGGCCATTGGCATTGACAAAATGGCTGTTGACGGCCCCCAACTCAGCCGCTTTTTCGTTCATCAAATCGGCAAAGGCCTCCAGAGAACCTGCGGTATAGGTGGCCAATCCGTTGGCCGCATCGTTGGCCGAAGCCAGCATGGTGGCGTAAAGAAGCTGCTCCACCGTCACCACCTCCCCCGGTGTAAGGGAGATGTGGGTGGTATCCCGGGGGACACTGAACACCGCCTCATCAGTCATAGTAACGGTATCCTGGCTGCTGCCATGTTCCAAAGCCAAAGCGGCGGTAAGAATTTTTGTAATACTGGCCGGGTACTCCCGAAGATTCATGTTCTTCTCTACCAGAACCTGTCCTGTTTGAGCGTCCATCACCACATAGGCCTCGGATCGGATGGCAGAAAGATCATCTGTGGCCAAAGCCACCTGGCAGCTGGCCAGGGACAAAACGCCTGCCAATAGGAAACTGAGAATTTTTTTCACGCTTATAACACTCCAAAACAACCTGGGATTTCATCCAAAAGGATTCTCCTATCTGCCGGCTTTTCCCTCCGGCCGGAACCCTTATATCGTTAGTATACCCATTTAATGTGATGGGCAGGTGAACATTTACTGTTAAAATTTTCTGTATAACCATAACATTTTAATTTTAGCATATTTGCTTTTTTATCACAACAATAAGTTGCGGTTTGTGCCTTTTTGCTCCCTATAAATTGTAAAAGCAGACTGGTGAAAAGCAAAATAAATAAGCCGTATTTTTATTCAGCAATATTTCCTGTAAAATCCTACAAGTTAGAATTTTTATTCAAAATTTTTGTATAAATATCTTGACACATAAAAAATCAAATGTATAATTATAATCATAAAACGAATATTATTCGAAACTTAGAGAGGATGGATACCCCATGAAAAACAAATTTAAAAAAATTGTTCTCGCTTACTCCGGCGGTCTGGATACCTCGGTTATTATCCCCTGGCTGAAAGAAAACTATGAGGGCTGTGAAGTCATCGCCGTATCCGCTGATGTGGGTCAAGGCTCTGAACTGGAAGGCCTGGAAGAAAAAGCCCTCAAAACCGGCGCCTCCAAACTGTACATAGAGGACCTGAAAAAGGTATTTGTAGAGGAGTACATCTTCCCCACCCTGAAAGCCGGTGCCAAATACGAAAACCAGTATCTGCTGGGCACCTCCTTTGCTCGTCCCATTATCGCCAAGCGGATCGTTGAAATCGCCAAGCAGGAAGGTGCCGACGCCATTGCCCATGGCTGTACCGGCAAGGGAAATGACCAGGTGCGTTTTGAACTGGCTATCAAGGCTTTTGCTCCCAACATGGGTATTGTAGCCCCTTGGCGTGAGTGGTCTCTCAAGAGCCGGGAGGACGAAATTGACTACGCTGAAGCTCACAACATCCCCTTGAAGATCACCCGAGAGACCAACTATTCTAAAGATAAAAACCTCTGGCACCTCTCCCATGAGGGCCTGGATCTGGAGGATCCCGCCAACGAGCCCCAGTATGACAAGATTCTGGAACTGGGCGTCTCCCCTGAAAAGGCTCCCGACAAGCCCACCTATGTGACCATCTCCTTTGAGAAAGGTATCCCTGTTGCCATCGACGGTGAAAAGATGGAGAGCGTAGCCATTGTGGAGAAACTCAATGAGATCGGCGGCAAAAATGGTATCGGCATCATCGATATGGTGGAAAACCGTCTGGTTGGCATGAAGAGCCGGGGCATTTATGAGACTCCCGGCGGCTCCATCCTCTATGCTGCCCACGAGCTGCTGGAGCAGTTGTGCCTGGATCGTGAGACCCAGCACTACAAACACCAGGTGGCTATCAAGTTTTCCGAGCTGGTTTACAATGGCCAGTGGTACACCCCCCTGCGGGAGGCTCTCTCCGCCTTTGTGGACAGCACCCAGGAGACCGTCACCGGCGATGTGAAACTGAAACTTTACAAGGGCAACATCATCCCTGCCGGTATGACCAGCCCCTACACCCTCTACGATGAAGAGGTGGCTACCTTCGGTGAGGACGCCGTATACAACCAGAAGGACGCCGAGGGCTTTATCAACCTCTATGGCCTGCCTATCAAGGTTAGCGCCCTGCTGAAAGAAAAAAGAGGCCAGTAATTTTGTCGGGCCGCCCTGTAAAAACAGGGCGGCCCCTTTTTGAGAAGCACACAGGAAAACCGTTGCCTTTTCGGGGGAAAAACGGTACAATGAAACAAAAAAGGAAGGCCAAAGGAGGAAATCAGCTATGAAGATGTGGGCCGGACGATTTAAACAAGAGGAGGACAGTCGTGTCAACGACTTTAATTCCTCCATTTCTTTTGACAGCAGAATGTATCGCCAGGATATTATGGGTTCCATCGCCCATGCCACCATGCTGGGCAAGGTGGGTATTTTAACCCAGGAGGAAACCACCCAACTGGTGGAGGGGCTGCAGCAAATCCTCCAGGACATTGAAGAGGGCAAGCTGACCTTTGACCCGGAGGCTGAGGACATCCACATGTTTGTGGAGGCGGTACTGACCCAGCGGCTGGGCACAGTAGGCAAAAAACTCCACACCTCCCGCAGCCGGAATGACCAGGTGGCTCTGGACAACCGGATGTACCTGATGGATGAAATGGGAAAAATCGACACACTGCTCCGGGAACTGCTGAAAACCATCTGTGACCTGGCCCAGCAGCACACCCACACCGTAATGCCTGGATATACCCACATGCAGCGGGCACAGCCTGTCACCTTCGGCCACCATTTGATGGCCTATGCCCAGATGTTTTTGCGGGACCTGGACCGGCTGGCAGACTGTAAGCGCAGAACCAATGTCATGCCCTTGGGCAGCGGCGCCCTGGCTGGCACTACCCACCCCATCGACCGGCAGATGGTTTGTGATCTGCTCCACTTTGACTGTATCACCCCCAACAGTATGGACGGTGTCTCCGACCGGGACTACTGTATCGAGCTGGCCAATGTCATTGCGCTGATTATGATGCATCTCTCCCGTTTTTCCGAGGAGATGATTCTCTGGTGCTCCTGGGAGTTTAAATTCATCGAGCTGGATGACGCTTTTTCCACCGGCTCCTCCATTATGCCCCAAAAGAAAAACCCCGATATTGCGGAATTGGTACGGGGCAAGACGGCTCGGGTTTATGGGGACCTGATGGCCTTGCTTGCCATGATGAAATCCCTGCCTCTGGCCTATAACAAGGACATGCAGGAGGATAAAGAGGCGATTTTTGACGCGGTGGACACTGTGAAACTCTGTTTGACTACCTTTACCCCCATGCTGGCTACTGTGACCGTACTCAAGGACAACATGAAAAAGGCGGCCGCCAAAGGGTTTATCAACGCCACCGACTGCGCTGACTACCTGGTTCGCAAGGGAATAGCCTTCCGGGACGCCTATAAAGTTACCGGACAATTGGTTGCCGTTTGTATTGATACCGACAACACTTTGGACAGCCTGCCCCTGTCGGTGTACCAGCAGTATTGTGACGCTTTTGGCGAAGATATCTACGACGCCATTGACATGACCCGCTGTGTTATGGACCGCAGTGTAGCTGGAGGCCCATCTCCAAAATCAGTGGAGCTGCAGATTGCCCAGGTACGTGGGCAGCTGGCAGAATAACTTCATTGCATCCAATCAAAAAAGCCCGCCATTTGGCGGGCTTTTTCATTTACACAAGCTTTTAGAATTCCTTAGCTGCCCGGGACATAAGCGTTTTCAAAGCTTTACCCACAGCGGTACAGATGAGTACAGCCGCTACAGCTTCCAGGGTACCATTGAGAGCTACTACTCCCAAAATTACCTTGAGAAAATCCATAGCGGTGGGATTGGTCAAACCAAATCCAGCGGCGGCCTGATCAAAAGCAAAGACATACAAGCCACCCAAATAGAAAATGGTGTTGGTAATGGACCCTACAAAAGAGGCAACTCCCATTGCCACAGCATCTTTGCCTGTGGCTTTGGTCAGGCCCTTGTACACCAGAGAGGAGGTCACACCTGTGAGAATCCGGGGTACAAAAATAATCATGACGATCAAAAAGAGATTGTAGAGTTTAAAACCACCGGTATTGGTTCCCAGCAGGATTGCCGCGGTGGCATCCGGTGTCATAAAGCACCGAATCAAGCTGGTCAAACCAAACATGGCCCCCAGAAACGCTCCGCCCTTTACGCCAAACAAAAATCCGCCGATGATAACCGGCATATGAACGGTCGTAATGGCCGCGATGGGAAGATAAATATATCCCAGTGGTGTCAGTCCCAATACAAAAATAATCGCGGTAAACAGCGCGTATTGGGTCCATGTAAGAGTGGTGCTGCGGTTTTTCATAAAAAATCCTCCTTGCTACTGCCCACTTTGGGTGCAGTGCGTTTTATCTCCATCAAAAGCCCAAGGGGCTTTCATTGGCTGTTATGCCTAGAGGGACATCCGGGTATTCCTGCGATAGAGAGCCAACAGCCCCTCCAACAGTAAATGGGGATTGTCCTGGATGGTATGCCTGCAGTGGGGAATCACAATAGAAGCCATCCCCCCTGTGGCTACTACAAAGGGCATCGTACCCATTTCCCGGGCAAAATTGTCGATCATGCCATCAATCATAGCGGCTGCTCCCAAAACCACGCCCGCTTTCATAGAGTCCACTGTATTTCGGCCAATTACCATGCGGGTATCTTCCAAAGAAATGGCAGGCAGCTGAGCTGTACTGGACGACAGCGCATTGAGAGAAAGCCGTACTCCCGGGGCAATCGTCCCCCCCAGCACATCGCCATTTTTGTCCACAGCGGTCATGGTGGTGGCGGTTCCCAAATCTACAATTAACAGAGGGGGCTTATACTGGGTCAAGGCGCCCGCTACGTTGGCCACCATATCACTGCCCAGTTGGGCAGGGTTGTCAATGCGGATTTTAAAGGCGGTTTTAATGCCTGGGCCCACAAACATCGGCGTGGCAGAACACATCTTTTTAGCGGCGTTTCCCACCGCCGCTGAAAGAGGAGGGACCACCGAGGAAATAATGATACCTTCCACCTGTGCAGGATCAATTTTATGAAGGGAAAAGATTCCCTGGATGATAACGGCATACTCATCCTCAGTCCGGTTTTTGTCAGTGGAAATACGAGAGGAGAAAATCAGCCGGTCCTCCCGAAAAAGGCCCAACACAATACTGGAATTGCCAATATCAATGACAAAAATCATCTTTTTACTCCCCCTGTGTTCCAATCGCCAGACAATAAAAAAAGGCAGCACAAAGCTGCCGATCATCCATCGTTACACATCAAATGGTATGGCCGCTACCGCTCCCGTCAGCGGGATGCGATGCTTTGTCAGGCTCATCATATACCACAGACACCCATTTGTCAAGGAAATACGGTGGAATCCGTTTCTGTTCATAAAGTGTGCCTTTTTCTTATTACAATGGATATGCTATACTGAAACCAACAGTTTTGTAGGGGAGGGACTTTCTTATTATGGCCTCATCTTTTCAAAAAAAGATACTATGGATTTTGGCCTGTCTGTGTCTGGCTACTTCCACTGTAGGTTTGTGGTGGCTGGATCTGCCGGTTGCCCATGCCCTGTCCCCCTATCAGCTGGAAGAAAAGCAAATAGGCCAGTGGGCGCCGGGGAACAGCAATACCGGGGTAATTCTGATTACTTCCGGGGTTCATTCGGCGGGGAAGGTTGACCCTCTCTGCCAGTTATTGATCCGTTCCCAAATCCCGGTAGCAATTGTTGAGGAACCGTCCACTTCTGTCTCTGAATTGGTAGAGGATTTCAGCCACAAGACCCAGCTTCCCTCTGAACAGATTGTTCTGATCGGCTATGGGGAGGGGGCACGAGCCTTGTTGGAAGCTCCGTTGGGTCTCAGCCCTGGAGGAATGGTGTTTCTCTCCCCCCAGTTTGACTTGGATGCCGTTACCCTCGCTGCCTCAGAGGACTACCCTATTTTATTTCTTTCCGGTTCCGCTGATATCACCTCTTCTCCAGAGCAGGTAATCCGGCTGTATAATGCCATTTCCGGGGACACCATTCTCTCAACGGGGTTCGCCGTAAAAGCCAGCCAGGGCAACTGTGCGCTGCGCATCGTCTCTCAGACCACCGGGCTGTTCTCCCTCTATTCAGAGGAACTGCAAAATGGACTGATCCAGTGGATGGAGAGCTGGTTTGCCTGTACCATTTCCCCCATCTCCTTTTGGCAGCAGCTGCGCTTTCTGTACTGGGGCGGACTGATCGGTGGATTGGTTTTGCTTCTGTTGGCTCTCTACGGAATTGCCTCCCATCAGATGATTGATCTGACCTACGCGGTTATTCCTTTGGCTGTAGAAAACCGCTCGGCCTTTCTTATGGGGAAACTGCTTCTTTGGCTTTTGTGCCTTCCGGTATTTGTGGGGGTGCTGCTGATTCTGTGGATTTTACCTGGGGAACTGCCTGTCTGGCGGGTCATCATCGGCGTCTATCTGGGTGCCTATGGAGTGACCCTGTTGGCTCTCTACCGCAAAGGCAAGGTACCCGGTATCAAGGGAAACTGGTCCCCCCTTTCTGCCAACCTTAAAATCAAAAGGATATTACTGGGTCTGGGGGTTTTCTTGCTCACTGTACTGGCTGGGGGAATCCTGTACCAAAGTGGAGCTTTCTTTTTGGAAGGGGTCTCCGCCAATTGGCCATGGCTGATTCTGCTGGTACCTATGGCCAGTATGGGATTTTACCTTTGGCAGTACGAAGCGATTCTGTTGGATGCCGCTCGCTATCCATTTTGGGTGCGGCTGCTACTGGAATCTGTTCCCCTTTTACCCCTGATTGGGCTGATTCTCATCTGTATCCCACTGGCTTCTTTTACCCAAGTGGTCACCCTTTGCCTCTATCTTTTGGTACTGGCAGTTAGCCTGCTGACAGGACGGGTCATGGGGCTCATTTCCGGCAATATGATACTCTCATCCCTATGTGCCGGGCTGCTGCTGGCTGGATTTTGCGTCTTTACGACTTTTTAGAAAATCAGTATAATAACAGTATTGTCACCGGCTATTTATTTTCCAACCAAAGAAAGGAGGATTGCAATGCCCTGCCAAATTATCAACCTGGAACGGGGAATGCCTTTGGTTGAGCAGGCCCGGGCCCAGCTTTCCCAGGCACTGCGCACTGCCAAAGCCAACCGGGTACGCTCTCTTAAAATTATTCATGGCTATGGCTCTTCTGGAAAAGGCGGCGCCATCAAGGCGGATGTCCACCGGTTTTTGCTGCAAAAAAAGAGAGAGGGATTTATCCGGGAATTCGTAAAAGGGGAAGAGTTCTCTCCTTTTTACCAGTCAGCCCGTCAAGCTGTGGCCTTGGACCCCTCCCTCACCCGGGATTCCGATTACTCCCGGGGTAATGACGGCATCACCATTGTGGTGCTCTTTTAATCTACATACAAAGGAAGGTTCTTTGTGCCACTGTCTGTCAAAAGAAAAAGAATATGCTTCTTTTTAATACTTCTCTTTCCTTTGGGAGTGATCCTCACCTGGCTGTCCCGCCTGAATCCCCAAGCCACTGAGGCGATCTATTCCCAAGGCATTTACCCTGTGCTGATGACCATTCTCAGCAACTTTTCCTCTCTCTTTCCCTACTCTCTCATGGAGCTCATTGTAATCACCGGAAGCGCTTGGCTGGTGTACCGGCTCTTTCGCAACCTATCCCTGTGGATTACCCAGCCCACCCAAAGAAAAGAAATTCTGCTGCGGGTTCTCTCCCGTTTGGCCGCAGGAGGTGCCGTTGTCTATTTTGTGTTTGTCCTCACCTGTGGTATCAACTACTCCCGGCTCTCCTTTGCCCAACACAGCGGTTTGCCGGTGCGGCCCTCTACCACCCAGGAACTTTATGATCTGTGTGATGAGCTGCTCACCAAAACCAATGCAGCCCGTCAACAGGTTACAACCAATGTCCAGGGGGTCATGACCCTCTCGGAACAAAACATGTACCAGCTGGCCCTCCAATCCCGGGAAATATTCCAGTCTCTCTCTGAAACCTATCCCTGCCTGGGAGGGCATTATTCTCAGCCCAAACCTCTCTTTGGCTCCCGGCTGCTCTCCCATTTTCAGTACCTGGGCATTTTCGCCTGCTTTACTGGGGAACCAGTCATCAATGTGGCTGCTCCAGACATCAATATTCCTGTTACCATGTGCCATGAACAAGCCCATCTGCGGGGATTTATGCGGGAGGACGAAGCCAATTTTATCGCCTACCTGGCTTGTGTCAATTCCCAGAACCCAGATTTTGTATACAGCGGACTGGTGCAGGCCCTGATTTACAGCACCAATGCCCTTTATGACGCAGACCCACAGCTATACCAACAGCTGCGGGCCCAGTATTCCCCCGGTCTGGTAGCTGACCTGGCAGATGACGCCACTTATTGGGACGCCTATGAAAGCAAGGTATCCCAAGCCGCTACCGCCTGGAATGACACCTATTTAAAAGCAAATCAACAAACAGATGGGGTACAGAGCTATGGGCGAATGGTAGACCTGTTGTTGGCAGATTACCGTCTCCGGCATGGCCTGGATTAAATATGCCAGTACAAATAAAAAGCGCGCCGCAAATTGCGGCGCGCTTCATTTTTGGATTTCTTACTCAGCAAAACCGGACTCAACCAATTTTACCAGACCCTCTACAGCCTGCTGCTCATCGGGGCCATCAGCAATGATACGAATGGTGGTTCCGCCCACAATACCAAGGGACAGAACACCCAAAAGGCTCTTGGCATTCACGCGGCGCTCCTCTTTCTCCACCCAGATAGAGGACTTAAATTCATTGGCTTTCTGAATAAAGAAAGTGGCGGGACGGGCATGCAAACCAACCTGGTTTTTTACAGGAACCTCTTTTACGAACATAGCTCATACTCTCCTATACAAATATTTTATCGTGCCTTACAAAACTTTTATATCTGTATGTATTATAACATATCCCCATAAACCGTCAATTGGTGAAATTGGACTTTCCATCAAGTTGTCTGGAAATTCTGCTTGTTTTCTATATCCTGCACTAAATTTCACAAGCCCTTTATGCAGATTAACTACAAAGTTTTCAACATCATTAGCACATTATACACTACAGGAATCAGCAACGCGGGAAGCAAATTGGCTGTTTTTATTTTGGTGTTTACCAGGAAATTCAGACCGATACAAATAACAATGGTGTATCCTACTAGACACAGCATATTGAGTAATTCTGGGGAAATTAGTGGCGACAATACACCGGAAAGCAATGTTAAACTGCCCTGATATAAAAGCATTGGAATGGCGGCAAAGGCCACACCAATACCCATGGTAGCGCCAAAAATTACCGCAGAGCTGCCGTCCAGCACGCTTTTGATGAGCAGAGTCTTGCTGTCTCCGGTCAGGCCCTCATTGAGGGCCCCTACAATAGACATGGCTCCAATACAGGAAATCAGCGAAAAAGAGATAAAACCTTGGGCAAATCCATCCGCGTTGGCTTTCCGCTCAATCCACTGGCCAAACCCATATAGCCTGTCATCCAACCGGCAGAGCTCCCCAATTAGGGTTCCCACCACCATACTAATCAGCAACAGCATCTCCCCAGAAGAAGAGATCGCTCCTGTGGCAGGATCTGCTGTCAACGTAGCGCTCAGCACTCCATTTAGTCCAATGATTCCCACCACCAGGCCATTGACCTTGAGAACCGATTCCTCCACACTTTTGGGAATTCCCTTTTTAATGAGAACCCCCAAAAGTCCTCCTCCAAAAATTGCCGCCGCATTGACAATGGTTCCAAATAAAATCATCTTTCTCTTCCCCTCGCATTATATCAATCCAACCGGTTTTTCAGTGTCTCCATTAGCTGCAATTCCTCTAAAAAATACCAATCATCCTTGGTAAGGGCGGCACGTTCCAAAAGATCCGGCCGCTTGTAAAAGGTATTTTCCAGAGAGTGTTCCCGTCTCCACCGGGCGATATTGGCATGATGGCCAGTAAAAAGAATAGGGGGAACCTGTCGGCCTCTCCACAAGGCTGGGTGGGTATATTGAGGATATTCCAGCAAGCCGTTGTAATGGCTTTCCTCGGTAAAGCAAACGGTATCGGAAAGCACACCCTCACACAGCCGGCCTACTGCGTCCACCACAACCAGGGCGCCCAGTTCCCCACCGGTCAGCACAAAATCCCCCAGGCTGATTTCCTCATCTACAATTTCATCCAGAAGCCGCTGATCCACCCCTTCATAATGACCACAGAGGAGCAGCAGGTTTTCCCTTTGGGAAAGCTCGATAGCCTTCTGTTGGGTAAAAGGCTGTCCCTGGGGAGAGAGGTAGATCACATGGGGACGGGTTCTCAACTGATTACAGATGGCCACATAACAGTCATAAATAGGCTGGGGCTGCATCAGCATCCCCTTGCCTCCCCCATAGACCGTATCATCGGTACGATGGTGCTTGTCGGTGCTGTAATCCCGAATCTGATGGCAATAAACTTCCAGCTTGCCTGCCCGGATGGCTCGTCCAATAATGCTTTCATTGACCACCCGCTCACACATTTCCGGAAACAGCGTAGCAATATCAAATCGCATCATCAAACAGTCCTTTCAAAGGGCGAATCAGCATTTCTTCCCGCTGTAAATCCACAGAAATCACCACTTCTCCAATAGCGGGAATCAGGTACTCCTTTCCCGTTTGGTCGGTTAGCTCATAGACGTCATTGGCTCCTGTTTGCAGCACATCGGTCAATTTTCCGTATTCTTGGTTGGTATCCGCGTCCCGTACAGTTAGTCCAATCAGATCCTGAATGAAATAGTCTCCCTCGTCCAGGGGAGCTTCCTCCCGCCTCATAAACAGGATCTGTCCCCGCAGGGCATTGGCTGCATCCATAGTGTCAATCCCCTGGACCTTGAGCAGAACCATATTTTTCTGAACCCGAACTTGTTTTACAGTTAAAGGCACAGTGCCACCTTTTAAATACAGTGTTTTAAAGTGCTTTAAATAATCCGGCGTATCACACCAGGGTTCCACCTTCAGCTCCCCCCGGACCCCATGGGTGGTGACGATTTTACCACATTCCAAAAATTCTTTCATGGTACCATCCTTCCGCCCTCCCGCTTCCCAGAGGACCTGTTTTTAAAAACGCTAATTAGCGTATAAATATTATAGTAAAAAGATAAAGGGAAAGCAACAGCTTTCCCTTCATCCCAACGGTTAGTCGATTTCAACGACAACTTTTTCGTTTTCTTTGTTTGCGGCAGCTCTGACAAGGGTACGGATCGCCTTGGCGATTCTGCCTTGCTTGCCAATGACACGTCCCATGTCCCCCTCCGCTACATGGAGATGGTAAACGATGGTTCCGTCCTCCGCCGCAGGATCTACGGTGACATTGACAGCGTCTTTGTCCTCCACCAATCCTCGCGCAATGGCTATCAGCAGTTTATCGTGTCCCATAATACCCTCCATTAAGCATCGGCATTACAGAACATTGTTGGACTTGAAAATGGCTTTCACAGTATCGGTAGGCTGAGCGCCATTGGAAATCCATTTTTTAGCCTTCTCCGCATCCACTTTGACCACAGAGGGGTTCTTGGTGGGATCGTAGTAACCGATCTCCTCAATGAATCTGCCATCTCTGGGGTAACGGGAATCCGCTACAACGATACGGTAGAAAGGAGCTTTCTTAGCACCCATACGACGAAGTCTTATTTTAACAGCCATGACTGTCACCTCCTGATTGATTTTTTAAATTTTTCTATCTTCACGCAAAAGCTGCGCAAAAACCATCCTTAAAAGGGCATGCCGCCCATCATACGACCCATCCGGGAGCGTTTAAACTTTTTCATGGACCCCATCTGCTTCATCATTTTCTGCATCTGCTCAAACTGACGAAGCAATCGGTTCACATCCTCCACCTTGGTGCCGCTGCCGGCGGCAATGCGCCGCTTGCGGGCCGGGGAAATAATAGAGGGCTTTTCCCTTTCCGCCTTGGTCATAGAGAGGATAATGGCTTCGGTGCGCTTCATTTCCAGCTCACTTTTAGCCGCGTCCTCCTCTTTTAGCTTTCCGGCAACTCCGGGAATCATATTTAAAATCTGCTGCAGGGAACCCATATTCCGGATCTGACGCATCTGTTCCAACAGATCGTTCATGTCCAGGGAATTTTCCTTGAGCTTTTGGGCCATTTCCAAAGCCTTTTTCTCGTCCAGATTGGTCTGGGCTTTTTCTATCAAAGTAAGCACATCGCCCATGCCCAAAATACGGGAGGCCATACGGTCGGGATAGAAAGGCTCCAAATCGTCCAGTTTCTCACCGATACCCGCGAATTTAATCGGCTTACCTGTGACAGCACGTACCGAAAGGGCGGCGCCTCCTCGGGTATCACCATCCAATTTGGTAAGAATGACTCCATCAATTCCCAAAGTTTCATCAAAACTTTTGGCTACATTGACCGCGTCCTGACCAGTCATGGCGTCAATGACCAGCAAAATCTCATTGGGGTGAACTTCCGCCTTGACCCGGCGCAGTTCATTCATCAGTTCCTCATCAATATGCAGACGGCCTGCGGTATCCAGAATGACAATGTCATTGCCGTAATCCCGGGCCTGTAAAATAGCCTTGTGAGCAGTTTCTACCGGATCGTTCTGGCCCATCTCAAACACTGGAACTCCAACCTGTTCGCCCACCACCTGCAGCTGTTTGATAGCGGCAGGCCTGTAAATATCACAGGCCACCAACATGGGACGCTTGCCCATCTCTTTAAAATGGAGGGCCAACTTTCCAGCATGGGTGGTTTTACCAGCACCCTGCAAGCCACAGAGCATAATCACTGTAGGAATGCGGGAGGAAAAATTGATCCGCGCGTTGGTGGAACCCATCAAAGTGGTCAGCTCGTCATTGACAATCTTAATGACATGCTGGGCGGGAGTCAGACTTTCCAGCACCTCGTCTCCAATGGCTTTTTCGGTTACCGCCGCCACAAAGTCCTTGGCCACCTTGTAGTTAACATCCGCTTCCAACAAAGCCAGGCGAACCTCTCGCATGACCTCTTTGACATCGGATTCTTTGAGCTTCCCTTTGGATTTTAACTTTTTAAATACAGCCGAAAGCTTGTCGGAAAGACCTTCAAATGCCACTTGCTTCCATCCTCTTAACTCTATGATTGTTCATTTAACCGCCCGGCCAGCTCCACAATGCGGTCGGTACGCTGGGTAATCTCTCGGGAATCGTAATATC
>CALXEL010000009.1 GCA_944387315.1 uncultured Clostridia bacterium | reverse complement strand
GGCGAGACGGGTGGGCCCATCCGGGGCGGTCTGGGGTGCGCGATGAGGGGGGGGGACTTTGACCAGGTGGTCTCGGTGAGCCTGAAAGGGGCCTGGAATTTTGTAAAACAGTTCTATCCCCACATGATGCGCCGCCGCCAGGGAAGGATCATCAATATGGCTTCCATTTCGGGGCTGATGGGCAATGCCGGACAGGCCAACTACGCAGCCGCCAAGGGCGGGCTCATTGCCCTCACCAAGACGGTGGCCCGGGAGCTGGCGGGCCGGGGGGTCACCTGCAACGCCATCGCCCCCGGCTTTATTGAGACCGATATGACCCAGGCCCTCTCGGACAAGGTGCGGGCCGGGGCTCTGGAGGCCATCCCCATGAAGCGGATGGGCCAGCCGGAGGAAGTGGCAGCCCTGGCGGCTTTTCTGGCCTCCCCGGCGGCGGCCTATATCACCGGCGAGGTCATCCGGGTGGATGGCGGACTGTATATCTAGGAGGTGTCCCACTGTGAGACGAGTGGTAGTAACCGGTATGGGAATTGTTTCCCCCATCGGCAACAATATAGAGGAATACTGGCAGGGGCTCTCCCAGGGACGTCTGGGGATCGGCCCCATCACCCGGTTTGATACCGGGGACTTTAAAGTAAAGGTGGCGGCCCAGGTCAAGGACTTTGACCCCCTCCTCTACTTTAAAAAGAGCGAACTGCGCAAAACCGACCTATTTACCCAGTACGCCGTCGGCGCCGCCCAGCAGGCGGCCCAGGACAGCGCCATTGAGGGTACGGTGGAACCCCACCGGCTGGGGGTCTATGTGGGATCGGGCATTGGGGGCATCTCCACCATCATCGCCGAAAGCGAGAAGATGTTCCGGGAGGGGCCCCGTCACATTTCCCCCTATCTCATCCCCAGCATGATCGGCAACATCGCCGCCGGCACCATCGCCATCCGGTTCCAAGCCCAGGGGCCCTGCCTGCCGGTGGTCACCGCCTGCGCCACCTCCACCCACGCCATCGGGGAGGCCTATCGGGCCATTGCCCACGGCTACGCCGACGCCATCTTTGCCGGCGGCGCCGAGGCGGGGATCATCCCCATCGCGGTGGCCGGCTTTACCAGCTGTATGGCCCTGACCCACAACCCCGACCCGGCCACCGCCTGCGTCCCCTTTGACGCCCGGCGGGACGGCTTTGTCATGGGGGAGGGCGCCGCTGTGGTGGTATTGGAGGAATATGAACACGCGGTGGCCCGGGGAGCCCATATCTATGGGGAGGTGCGGGGCTACGGCAACACCTGCGACGCCTACCACATCACCGCCCCCCATCCTCAGGCCCAGGGAGCTGCCCGGGCCATCACCCAGGCTCTGGAGGGCTCGGGGCTCACCGCCGACGGGCTGTATATCAACGCCCATGGTACCAGCACCTCCCTCAATGATAAGGCCGAGACCCTGGCCTTTAAGGAGGCTTTGGGGGAGGGCGCCTACAAGGCGGCCATCAGCTCCACCAAGTCGATGACCGGCCATATGCTGGGAGCCGCGGGAGGGGCCGAGGCCATCGCCTGCCTGCTGGCCATGGAGCACAACCTGGTGCCTCCCACCATCGGGCTGGAAGAGCCCGACCCGGACTGCGACCTGGACTACACCCCCAAAACAGCCCGGCCTATGAAGATTACCGGCGCCCTCTCCACCTCTCTGGGGTTTGGGGGCCACAACGCCTGCCTGGCCTTTGGCCGGGTGGATGGATAGAGGAGGCAGCATGATGGAACTGGAACGTATGGAATCCCTGGCCCGTCTTATGAATGACTGGGGCCTGACCGGTATTGAGGTCTGGGAGGGGGAGAACCGGGTGCGCCTGGAACGGGGAGGCCCCGCTGTGGCGCCTGCCATGGCGCCGGCCCATCCGGCCCCTGCCGCCCTCCATCAGCCTGCCGGGGAGCCAGCTCCCCAGGCTGCCCAGCCCCAGGCCCAGCCTGCCGCTGCCGGCAAGGCGGTGACCTCCCCCATGGTGGGAGTGTTTTACGCCGCTCCCGCCCCTGACCAGCCCCCCTTTGTATCGGTGGGGGACCGGGTGAAAAAGGGCCAGGTGCTCTGTATCATCGAGGCCATGAAACTGATGAATGAGATCACTGCTGAACAGGACGGAACCCTGCGGGAGATCTGTGCCCAGAACGGGGAACTGGTGGAGTACGGCCAGCCCCTCTTTATAGTGGAATAGGAGGCGCGCCATGAATCGGGAAGAACTGAAAACCATACTGCCCCACCGGGAGCCCATGCTCCTCATTGACCAGGCGGAAAAGGTGGGGGAGGATGAGGCCCGGGGGTCCTACACCGTCCGGGGGGACGAGTGGTTTTTACAGGGCCACTTCCCCGGCAACCCGGTGGTGCCCGGAGTGGTCCTCTGTGAGATGATGGGCCAGGCCTGCTGCGTATTGCTGGCGGGCCTGCCCGGCCTGGAGGGGGCAACCCCCTATTTCACCGGCCTGGACGGGGTGAAATTCCGCCGTCCGGTGCTGCCGGGGGACTGTCTGGAGATTAGCTGTCGGCTTGTAAAACAGAAAGGCGTCTTTTACTTTGCCCAGGGAGAGGGGCGGGTAGAGGGAAAGCTGGCGGTCAGCGGTTCCTTCTCCTTTGCCCTGGTGGCGCCCAAAGACAAGGAATAATCCGGGGGAGGGAACGCTTTGTTTTCTAAAATACTCATAGCCAACCGGGGAGAGATCGCTGTGCGGATCATCCGGGCCTGCAAGGAGATGGGCATTGCCACTGTGGCGGTCTTTTCCCAGGCCGACCGGGACGCTCTCCATGTAAGCCTGGCCGACCAGGCGGTCTGTATCGGCCCCGCCCCGGTGGGGGAGAGCTACCTCAACATGACCGCCATCCTCACCGCCGCCATCGAGACAGGGGCCCAGGCCATCCATCCCGGCTACGGGCTGCTGTCTGAAAACCCCCGGTTCGCCCAGCTCTGCGCCCAGTGCGGCCTGGGCTTTATCGGCCCCAGCGCCCAGGTGATTGCCCGGATGGGGGATAAGGACGAGGCCCGCCGGGCCATGATCCAGGCAGGGGTGCCGGTGGTGCCCGGCTGCGACCTGGTCCCCGACCTGAAGACCGCCCGGGTTCAGGGGGAGGCCATTGGCTACCCTCTGCTCATCAAGGCCAGAGCCGGAGGCGGAGGCCGGGGCATCCGTCTGGTGGAGAGCCCCGACCAGCTGGAGGGGGCCTACCGGGCCGCCTCCGCCGAGGCTCAGTCGGCCTTTGGGGACGGCGGGGTCTATCTGGAAAAATATCTGACCTCGGTCAAGCACATTGAGGTACAGATGATAGGCGACCGGCAGGGGAACATTGTCTGTCTGGGGGAGCGGGAATGCTCGGTCCAGCGGAAGAACCAGAAGCTGGTGGAGGAGAGCCCCTCCCCGGCAGTTTCCCCCCAGCTGCGGGCCAAACTTTTTGAGTCCACCCGCCGGGCCGCTCTGGCGGTGGGATATGAAAACGCCGGCACAGTGGAATATCTCCTGGACCGGCAGGGCAACTACTATTTTATGGAGATGAACACCAGGCTCCAGGTGGAGCACCCGGTCACCGAAATGGTCACCGGCATCGACCTGGTGAAATGGCAGATCCGGGTGGCCGCCGGCCAGCCTCTCTCCTTTACCCAGGAAGATGTGCGGGTGGAGGGCAGCGCCATCGAGTGCCGCATCAACGCCGAGGACCCCAAAAATCAGTTCCGGCCCAGCTGTGGCACCGTCAGCCTTCTCCACCAGCCGGGAGGCCCCTGGGTGCGGTTTGACACCGCCCTCTACCAGGACTACCGGATTCCCCCTTTCTATGATTCCATGATGGGCAAGTTGATTGTCCATGCCAAAACCAGAGAGGAGGCCATCCGCAAGATGAAGGCCGCCCTCTCCGAGCTGGTGATCGAGGGGGTCAGCTGGAACGGGGAGCTGGCCATGGAGATCATGGATGATCCCGCCTTCCGGGACGGCAGCTACGGCACCGACTTTATGGCGAAACGAGGTATGGTATGTTAAAGAAAATCTTCTTTAAAAACAGCCCCAACCAGCTGGAGGGCCTGGCCCAGGCCGCCCCCCAGCCCCATGTGCCCGACGAGATGTGCACCCGGTGCCCCCACTGCAAGACCCTGCTTTTTTCCAGTGAGCTGGATGAGAATCTGGGGGTCTGTCCCAAGTGCGGATACCATTTTAAACGCAACCCCCGCCAGCGAATTCACATGATAGCCGATCCCGACTCCTTTGTGGAGTGGGACCGGCAGGTCCATTCAGGGGACCCATTGGAATTCCCCGGCTACCGGCAGAAGCTTCAGAACGCCCGGCTCCAGAGCGGCGAGGAGGAGGCGGTGGTCTGCGGCCGCTGCACCCTGGGAGGCTACCCAGTGGCCCTCTTTGTCATGGACCCCTATTTTATGATGGGCAGCATGGGTTCGGCGGTGGGGGAGAAGATCACCCGGCTCTTTGAGCGGGCCACTGCCCAGGGGCTGCCGGTGATCGGCTACACCCTGTCAGGGGGGGCCAGAATGCAGGAGGGGCTTCTCTCCCTGATGCAGATGGCCAAAACCAGCGGGGCGGTGGGCCGCCACAGCCAGGCGGGCCTCCTTTATATAACGGTGCTCACCGACCCCACCACCGGTGGGGTCACCGCCAGCTTCGCCATGGAGGGAGACATCATCCTGGCGGAACCTCGAGCCCTGGTGGGCTTTGCCGGTCCCCGGGGTATTGAGCAAACCATCCGGCAGAAGCTGCCCGCCGGTTTTCAGCGGGCGGAGTTCCTCCAGGACAAGGGCTTTGTGGACCAGGTGGTCCCCAGAGGGGAACAGCGGGACTATCTCATCCGGCTGCTCTCCCTCCACCTCTGTAAAAAGGAGGAAGGGTAGTGGAAGCATATAAAAAGGTACAGCTGGCCCGTGGGAAAAACCGTCCCACCGGGAGAGAGCTGATTGCCGCCCTCACCCAGGACTTTACCGAGCTCCATGGAGACCGGCGGTTTGGGGATGATCCCGCCATTGTGGGGGGAATTGCCCGGCTTATGGATCTGCCTGTGACGGTGATTGCCCACCAGAAAGGCCGGGACACCAAGGAAAAGGTGGCCTGCAACTTTTGGGCGGCCCACCCCGAGGGGTACCGGAAAGCCCTGCGGCTGATGAAGCAGGCGGAAAAGTTCCACCGGCCCATCCTCTGCCTGGTGGACACCGCTGGAGCTTACTGTGGCCTGGGCGCCGAGGAACGGGGCCAGGGCCAGGCCATCGCCCAGAACCTGATGGAGATGATGTCTCTGCAGGTGCCCATCCGCACCATCCTGGTGGGAGAGGGAGGCAGCGGCGGCGCTTTGGCGCTGGCAGTGGCCGACGAGGTGTGGATGCTGGAAAACTCCATCTATTCGGTCATCTCCCCTGAGGGGTGCGCCAGCATCCTGTGGAAGGACCCATCCCGGGTAAAGGAGGCGTCGGAACATCTCAAGCTGACCCCCCAGGATTTGCTGGAGCTCCATCTGATCCAGCGGATTGTGCGGGAGCCGGCGTCAGGAGATTTTTCCCGGCTTTACCCCTCTTTGCAGCTGAAAATTCATGGGATGCTCTCTCAGTATGGGAAACTGCCGGTGGCGGAGCTTTGTGAGAAGCGATACCAGCGGTTTCGGAAAATGGGCATCTTCGCGGAATAAAAAATCCCGCCTCCTTATTATAAGGAGGCGGGATTTTCTGATGGCCTGCTTTCAGGCTATTTACAGAAGAGGTGGTTGCCAATCCGTTTGATGACTGGACGGGAACGAATCCAGGCATTGGAAGTCTTGTCCGGGTTATAATAGTAGATGGCGCCTCCCGAGGGGTCGGAGCCATTGAGAGCCTCCCGGGCCGCCCGGTAGGCGGACTCGGCAATGGGCTGATTGATCTGCCCGTCATTGATGGCGGAAAAGGCCCCAGGCTGATAGACCACTCCCGCGATGGTGTCGGGGAAAGAGGGATGTTCCACCCGGTTGAGGACTACCGCTCCCACTGCCACCTGGCCTGTATAGCTCTCACCCCGGCTCTCCGCCGAGATGATCCGGGCCAGCAGATAGTAGTCGCTCTCGGAATAGCCGCCATATCCGCCGGTGCTGCCGGAAGAAGTAAAAATACCCATGGCCCGCAGGGTGGCAGGTCCCGCAATACCATCCACAGTCAGGCCGTTCTTCCTCTGGAAATATTTGACCGCCTCCAAAGTCTGGCTGCCAAAGATGCCGTCCACATTGCCGTTGTAGTAGCCCCAGTTTTTCAGCTTCTGCTGGATCTGCCGTACCTCATCCCCCCGGGAACCGTATTTGGAAAGGGTTTCAGTTGTCTGGGGCGCGGGGAGGGGCAACTGATGAATATATCCAGTCAGACCAATCATACAGACACTGAGAATCATTAAAATACCTGTTTTCCAGTACAAGGTCCATTTTTTCTTCATAATCTGCTCCGTTCTGCCTCTGGGCTGTAAAACTCGGCGGACAAGCAGCCTGTGTATCCAGAGCTGTGTCCACATAGTACCAGTCTTTCCGAAATTGGGGGAATTATCCCAAATTGGGGGAATTATCCCAAACTTTGTCAGTGGCAATAAACGGAAAACACCTCCCAAAAGAAGATGGCATACACTGGCATGAAGGAGGGAAAGCTGTATGATGGGAGATTTGATTTTTGCAGGATTGCTCTGCCTTGTCGCTATGGTAGCCAGCGTATTTTTGTCCCAGGGAAAATGGAGGTGCCCAAAGAAGCGGATGGAAGAACCTACAGAAAGCCAGTGGGAACAAAAGCTGTGGACTCTGTCACGCCGGGGAGCCGACAGGCTGGTGAGAGAAAACCTGGTGGAAAGGGAGAACAGAGAGCAAGCAGCCCGGGCGCTGTTCTCAGTCCTTTGGGAAATCCGGGAGGGAAAAGGGTAGGAAATAAGGGGTGATTTTCCCTGAAAATTGGCCTGCGAAAAAAGTTTAAAAAAATCGAAAAAAGGTGTTGACAGGGAGGGGGAGGTGTGGTAATATAAATAAGCTGTCCAGCGGGGCGGTACGAAGCGGGAAGGACGTGAGGGATCACGAAAAAACTTCTCAAAAAAGTATTGACAAAGCTGGTACGGTGTGGTAAGATATAGTTCCTGCCGAGTCGGCAGGGAGCAGAACCTTGAAAATTGAACAACATGAAAGCTTAGAAATAGCCCTTGAAAAGAATTTGAAGTTTTAGACTTCGGAACAACGAATGCGCAGAAATGCGAGCATTTGTTTTGAGAATTAGGTTTTCAAAGACTTAATTAATGATTTGAGACCCAAAAGGGTTTTAGATACCAATTAATTAAGAGTTTGATCCTGGCTCAGGACGAACGCTGGCGGCACGCCTAACACATGCAAGTCGAACGGACAGAGGGGAGCTTGCTCCCCGAAGTTAGTGGCGGACGGGTGAGTAACACGTGAGGAACCTGCCTTTCAGAGGGGGATAACGTTTTGAAAAGAACGCTAATACCGCATAACATATATTTCCCGCATGGGAGATATATCAAAGGAGCAATCCGCTGAAAGATGGCCTCGCGTCCGATTAGCCAGTTGGCGGGGTAACGGCCCACCAAAGCGACGATCGGTAGCCGGACTGAGAGGTTGAACGGCCACATTGGGACTGAGACACGGCCCAGACTCCTACGGGAGGCAGCAGTGGGGGATATTGC
>CALXEL010000008.1 GCA_944387315.1 uncultured Clostridia bacterium | reverse complement strand
GTTATGGGGTTCTATGATGGTGTGGGTATCACCACTACCCAGGCCAGTTCCTATCACCTGGCCAAAACGGTAAAGGCTCCGGTGGTACTGGTGGTCAACGGCAGAGGAATGTCCCTCTCTCTGGTGGCACTCATCAAGGGCTTTTTGGATTTTTGTCCTGATAATCAAATTGCAGGGGTTATTTTAAATCAGGTTTCCGCTGGACTGTACACCCAGCTCAAAGAGACCATTGAAAATCAGCTGGGCATTGCGGTACTGGGTTATCTGCCCCGGCTGGCGGACTGTTCTTTGGAGAGCCGCCATCTTGGACTGGTTACCGCCGCCGAGGTCAGTGATCTACAGGATAAACTGCAAAAGCTGGCGGACACTGTGGAGGAAACCATTGACCTGGACCGGCTGCTGCAGCTGGCTGACAGCGCCCCTGATATGCAGGCCCAGGACTGGCAGCCTCCTATGCCCCAGAAGAACCTGCCGGTAAATATAGCGGTGGCCCGGGATAAAGCTTTTTGCTTTTATTATGGAGACAGCTTGGCCCTGTTAGAAAAAATGGGGGCCCAGCTGCTGCCTTTTAGTCCTTTGGAGGACAAGACTTTGCCGGCAGGGGCGGATGGGTTGCTGTTGGGAGGCGGCTATCCGGAACTTTACGCCAGACAGCTTTCCGAAAATCAGGAGATGCTCCGCTCCGTTGCCGCCGCTATTTCAGATGGCATGCCCACAGTGGCGGAGTGCGGCGGGTTTATGTACCTGCACCGCCAGTTGGAGGCCCAGGATGGCACCCTTTACCCTATGGTGGGGGCTGTGGCGGGAGACTGTTTTAAAACCGACCGGCTGCGGCGGTTTGGCTATGCCACCTTTACCGCAAACCAGGATACCACCCTCTGTGGTAAGGGAGAATGTGCCAAAGGCCATGAATTTCACTACTGGGACAGCACTGTAAACGGGAATAGCTTTACAGCTATTAAGCCCAATGGCTCTAAAAGCTGGGAATGCATCCAGGCTGCCGGCAACCTGTTTTCCGGGTTCCCGCACCTTTACTGGCCAGGGTGCCCTCAGTTTGCAAAAAACTTTGTGGAGTGCTGTCAGTCCTATCACAATCAAAAGGTTTAATGATATACAGAGAAAGAAGATGTACAGATGAACGGGAAAGAAACTATGACTTTGGAACAGGCCATTGCCGCCGTAAAGCCTTTGGACACTCAGGCTCAGCAAAGGGCCCAGTATCGGTGGGACCACATTGCCAAACCTCTTAACAGTTTAGGTCTGCTGGAAAAGGCCCTGGTACAAATTGCTGGTATCACCGGCAGTGAGAGAATAGACATTTCCAAACGCTGTGTTGTAGTTATGTGCGCTGACAACGGTGTGGTGGAGGAAGGGGTTACTCAGACTTCCAGCGATGTGACTGCCGTAGTCACCGAAAACTTTACCAAGGGTGCTACCAGTGTCTGCCAGATGGCCCAGGTAGCTGGAGCTAAAGTAATACCTGTAGACATCGGTGTAGCCAATGAGGTGGACGGTCCTGGTATGGTTCATGCCAAGATAGCCTGGGGCACCAAAAACTTTGTGAAAGAACCCGCCATGACCCGGGAAGAGGCGGTAAAAGCCCTGGAGACTGGCATAAACCTGGTGGCCTCTTTAAAAGAGGAGGGCTATCGCATCATTGCCACCGGCGAGATGGGCATTGGAAATACCACCACCAGCAGCGCCCTGGCTGCGGTGTTCTGCCGTCGCCCTGTAGAAGAGGTTACTGGACGGGGAGCAGGCCTTTCCTCCGAGGGGCTCAATCGGAAAATCTCCGCCATCAAACGGGGGATTGCCCTCCACCAGCCCGACCCTGAGGATGGGATTGATACTCTGGCTAAGCTGGGGGGACTGGACATCGCCGGTTTGGCAGGGGTTTTCCTTGGTGGTGCCGCCTGTGGTGTTCCCATATTGGTAGATGGTTTTATTTCAGCAGTTTCCGCCTTGACCGCGGTTAAGATCTGCCCGGCAGTGGCTCCTTACATAATGGCTTCCCATGTCTCCAAGGAACCAGCTGGTCACCTTTTGCTGGATACTTTGGGCCTGCGTCCCTTTTTGACCTGTGACATGTGTCTGGGTGAGGGAACTGGAGCGATAGCCGCTATGCCCATTCTGGATATGGCTTGTGCGGTATATAACGATATGAGTACCTTCGCGGAAACTTCCATAGAGGAATATAAGCCGCTCAGTTAGGAGGAGTGCTGTGTTCAGCTTGATTTTTGGAGGCGCCGCCAGCGGGAAATCGGAATATGCCGAGAACTTGGCTCTGAGCCTGGGGTCTCCCCGCATCTATCTGGCCACCATGGAGTCCCAGGGGGCAGAAAACCAGCGCAGAATCCAGCGTCACCGGCAGCTGAGAGCCGGCAAAGGTTTTGACACGATGGAATGTGCCACAGGTCTGGACCAGCTGCGCCTCCCCGGCAGAGGGGTGGTGCTGTTGGAGTGCCTTTCCAACCTGTTGGCCAACGAGATGTTCTCTCCCAATGGGGCGGGGGAGGACAGCGCCCAGCGGATTTTAGACGGCGTTGAAAACCTGCTGGCACAGTCGGACCATCTGGTGGTGGTGTCCAATGACATTTTTGCCGATGGGGTCTGTTATGACCCTGCTACCCAGCGATACCAGCAGCAGTTGGCCTGGCTCAATC
>CALXEL010000007.1 GCA_944387315.1 uncultured Clostridia bacterium | reverse complement strand
CCACCTGTTCCCATTCCGAACACAGTAGTTAAGCTCAGCAGTGCCGAAAATACTTGGTGGGAAGCCGCCTGGGAAAATAGGTCGTCGCCGGCTCAAAGGTTTAGATTAGCGAGGAGTCCTTCTTCGCTAATCTAAGTTCCTTTCTAAAGTCTATATTCCTCAATAGCTCAGTCGGTAGAGCGCGTGACTGTTAATCACGATGTCGTTGGTTCGAGTCCAACTTGGGGAGCCAGCAATCCCGATCCTAATGGATCGGGATTTTTTTTGTTTAAAAATAGGTAGAACGCTTTGCCTGCCTATTTTACTTCATTCATTTGCTAAAGTTAAATGTATATTTTATAAGAAACGTATAAAAAATAAAAACTTTTAGAATAAATAAGACTTAATAATTCAAACAGTATAAAATATAAAGAAAATTATACATAAAATGAATGTATATTTCCCTTTCAAAAAATACAAAGACAGAATTGGAATTTGATGGAATGGGTCAATTGAACCCCTTACCCAACCGGTATATACTGAGAAAAAAAGAAACCTTGGGAAGGATAGCGGCAAAATGCCTTCCCCACCTGTTTGTAGGAGGGATTACAATGGCAGATACAACCCAGCTGGGTTCCACAAAGGACCTGAAAAAAGTATTGACCTATAGGGACTTGATGGGAATTTCTATTGGCAATATTGTTGGCGCAGGTATCATGACAATGGTAGGTATCGGCATTGCCATGACGGGGCGATCGGTGAACATCGCCTTTGTTCTTTCGGCGCTGTTTACTATCTTTCGAATGCTGCCCATTATGCTTCTGGCCAGCTGTATCCGGCTGCGGGGAGGTCCTTATACCCAGATGGGCTTATTTGCAGGCAGCACTTTCGCAGGCGCCTACTCCATTATCTTTGTACTGATCAACTGGTATATGCCCATTTATGCCATCTCATTCGCCGAGTATTTTCTGGATCTTGTGCCAGGCTATAACGCCAAAGTAGTGGCCATTGTGGTGGCGACTATCTTCTTTGTCCTCAATTTCTTTGGGGTGGATCTCATGCGGAAAATCCAGAACCTTCTGGTGTTGGTACTGCTGGTTTGTTTGGGGCTCTTCGCTGTATATGGAGCACCTCACATCGATTTGACCACCTATTTTTCCAATGCTGATGGATATTTTATGACCAATGGTGTTGCCGGTGTACTATCTGCCGGCGCCTATCTGGCCTTTGCATGCGGCGGTGCCCAGGTGCTGATCAACATGTCCGCTGAGTGTAAAAACCCCATCCGGGATATTCCAGCGGCCATTGTCAGCTCGGTAGCGGTAGTAGCCGTACTTTACGCGGTAATCTCCACCATCGCGGCCGGTGTTCTGCCCGTGCCAGAAGTCGCCAACAAAACCTTGGGACTGGTTGCAAAAGAAATTTTTAACCCCTATATCTATGTTTTCTTTGTGGTGGGCGGCGCCATGTTCGCTCTGGCAACCTCCCTCAATTCCACCATCATGTCCATTACCAAACCCATTATGCAGGCCTGTGAGGATGGCTGGTTCCCCAAGACTCTTACCACCCTTCATCCCAAATACCGTACCCCCTGGAAACTGCTGATCTTTTTCTATCTGATTACTGTTATTCCAATTTTAATCAATATGGATATCAACCAAATCTCCAGTGTGGTGCTGATTGTGGGATATGTGGAGACCTTAATCAATACAGTGCTTCTCTATAAATTGCCTAAACGTTTCCCTGAGCAGTGGAAAAAATCCCCTTATCACATGCCCTATTGGATGCTGATTGTATTACTCTGTATTGCCAGCGCGGTAGTTGTCATTCAGTTCCTGTTTGTGGCCAGCACCGTCACCCCCACCCTGTTAGCCTTTAATATCGGAGTGGTGGTCCTGGCGTTTGTATACGCATGGCTGCGTTACAAGACAGGCAAGGTCCATGTAACTATTTCCTACGATTTGGAATAATCCCATGGCGCAGCGCCTCTCTTTTTAGAGGGGCGCTTTTCGATACAGGAAAGGCAAATGACCGGGGCGTCTGCTTTGGCAGACGCCCCGGTCATTTGGTTTTTGTGTTGATAGTTTGAGGTGTGTTTTATCTATTGAGGAGGGGTAAAAGTTATACCCGAACGCTGCGGCTGCGTTCTGTCTACTGGGTATGGTCTTATTATACCACCTCTGAAAATTTCTTTGTGAATCAGTTGTAAACAAAGGTTAAAATAAAATAGACAGCAAATTAAAACATTTGAAAATTTCTTTGTGAATCAGCTGTAAACAAAGGTTAAAATAAAATAGACAGCAAATTAAAACATTTGTTTGCGTTTTTTCTTTCCCTCTGGTATAATAAAACACATAGTAAACCACCCAGAGGGGAGGAGAATACAACATGGCTTTTAAAGGAGATCGTCAAGCGGAGTTGCTCCGTTATATTACCGATCGGGTCAATGATGGCCTGCCTCCCACAGTGCGGGAAATTTGCGGAGAGTTTGGCATTAAATCCACTTCATCGGCCCACAAATACCTCAAGGAGCTGGTAGCCGCCGGCTATATTACCATGGGGGAAGGCACCAATCGCTCCATTCGTCTGGTACAGCGGGAGCGGACTGTTCAAGTGCCCCTGTTGGGCCTGGTAACCGCGGGACAGCCCATCCTGGCAGTGGAGCAGGTGGAAGAGTATATTCCTTTCCGATACAACAAGGGGGATAGCACCCAGCTGTTTGCTCTCCATGTCCGGGGAGAAAGTATGATCGACGCGGGTATTTTGGATGGGGACATTATTGTGGCCCGGAAAACCCCCGCCGCCAGCAATGGGGAAATTGTTGTGGCAATGGTAGAGGATGAAGCAACGGTCAAGCGGTTTTTTAAGGAAAATGGTCACTACCGGCTGCAACCGGAAAACAGCACGATGGAACCGATTATTGTGCCGGAGGTATCCATTTTGGGCAAGGTTATTTCGGTGATTCGCAACTATGAATAGGCCTGTGGGGCCAAGGATGGTCTTTCCTTTTGGAAAGGCCATTTTTTATGTGGTTCCACGGGGGGATGAGGGGGCGCAAACCCTGGGAAAAGGGCTATTTACCGGGCTTTTTTGAACAATTTGGCATAAAAGATGAGCCGTGGCGGGGGTGGTGTTGAACAATCCTCAGAAATTTGGTAAAAGACTAGCAAAATGACGATAATCGGTCTATAATATTGTAGTGTTAGACTATTTTCAGGATACAGATGTTTATAAAAGGGGATTTTTCACTTGATTAGAGAAGATTTAAGAAATATTGCCATTATTGCGCACGTTGACCATGGCAAAACCACCCTGGTCAATGAGATGCTCAAACAGGGCGGTGCTTTCCGGGAAAACCAGGTGGTAGAGGACCGGGTTATGGACAACAACGCTTTGGAGCGGGAGCGGGGAATCACCATTCTGGCCAAGAACACTTCCTGCCATTATAAGGGAGTTAAAATCAATATTATTGACACCCCCGGACATGCTGACTTTGGCGGCGAGGTAGAGCGGATCCTCAAGATGGTAAACGGTGTAGTACTGCTGGTGGACGCCGCCGAGGGCCCCATGCCCCAGACCCGTTTTGTACTGCAAAAAGCTTTGGAGCTGGGCCATCAGGTCATTGTGGTCATCAATAAGGTAGACCGTCCCGACGCCCGTCCCTATGAGGTGGTGGATGAGTGCCTGGAACTGCTTCTGGACCTGGACGCCTCCAACGAGCAGCTGGACAGCCCCATTATTTTCTGTTCCGGACGGGATGGTACTGCCGGTGTGGCTCCCGATGCTTTGGGATCTGACCTGTCAGTGTTGTTTGATAAAATTTTGGAGCAGATTCCTGCCCCAGAGGGAGATCTGGAAGGCCCATTGCAGCTGCTGATCTCCTCCATTGACTACAACGACTATGTGGGCCGTATCGCCATTGGCCGGGTAGAGCGGGGTGAGATCCGCCAGGGTCAGGAGATTATTGTTTGTGACTACCACGACCTGAAAAAGCCTGTGCGGGGCAAAGTAACTAATATTTACCAGATTGAGGGCCTCAAACGGGTTGCCTGTGAGGAGGCCAAGGTGGGGGATATTGTTTGCTTCTCCGGTATTGAAAACATCACCATTGGAGATACCATCTGTGATGTCAACCAGCCGGAACCCCTGCCTTTTGTCAAGATTTCTGAACCTACCGTAGAGATGACCTTTTCGGTCAACGACAGCCCCTTTGCTGGCCGGGAAGGTAAGTTTGTCACCTCCCGCCATCTGCGGGACCGGCTGCAGAAGGAACTGCTCAAGGATGTTTCCCTGCGGGTAGAGGACGGTGAGACCACCGAGAGCTTTAAGGTTTCCGGCCGGGGAGAAATGCACCTCTCCATCCTCATTGAAACCATGCGCCGGGAAGGATTTGAGTTCCAGGTTTCCACCCCCCGGGTACTGTACCATATGGTGGACGGCCAGAAGTATGAGCCTATGGAAAAGGTCGTCATCGACGTTCCTGAGGAATATATGGGCTCAGTAATGGAGAAAATGGGCGCCAGAAAGGGTGAACTGACCCACATGGCTCCTTTGGGCAGCCGGATGCGGGTAGAGTTTATTATTCCCGCCCGGGGACTGTTTGGTTACCGCAGTGAGTTTTTGACCGATACCAAGGGCGAAGGTATCCTCAATACCCTGTTTGAGGGGTATCAGCCCTATAAGGGAGAGATTCCCACCCGGAATGTGGGCTCCCTGATCGCCTTTGAGACAGGTGAGGCAGTTACCTACGGCCTGTACAACGCTCAGGAGCGGGGTATGCTGTTTATTGGGGCGGGCACACCGGTTTATGAGGGCATGGTGGTCGGCGCCTCTCCCAAGGCAGAGGATATCGCGGTAAATGTCTGCAAAAAGAAACATGTTTCCAATATGCGGGCTTCCGGCTCTGATGAGGCCCTGCGGCTGACTCCCCCCAAGCGGATGAGTCTGGAGGAGTCCCTGGAATTTTTGGCTGACGATGAGCTGTTGGAAGTAACACCTAAAAATATTCGGATTCGCAAACGGATTCTCAGCAACCAGCAGCGGATGAAAACCATCAACAAGAAGTAATGGGGATGCCGGCGCCCTTTTTATTCCGGTGGGCCCCAGGACCCATCTTACACAATTGAGGACCAAGGTATGAAAAAAAGTGAGCTCACTGTAAAAACAGCAGTCACACAACAGGATTTTAAACGGCTGATCCGCTTTAACCGGTTTTTTCGGGTCCAGTGGCAGATCCCACTGATTTTACTGGTGGAGGCCTATTCCATCTATCAGCTGATCCGGCATTTTACCGGCGCCGCCCCTCTGGGGCAGCTGCAATTTTGGCTGGCCTGTATCTATTCTGTATCGGTGGTTCTGTTGTTTGGGGCCAATGAAAAACAAATTCATGATACAGTTCCTGCCCAGTGTACCCCATTGGGCCGGCCTCGCGGCATTTCCTTAAACCGGGAGGGGATCAAGGTATCCAGCGAGGACAAAACCCCATTGTTTCAATCCTCCTGGGGGGAGTTGTACCGGGTCTATGGTACGCCCAAATCCTTTGTGATTTATCTGGATGAGAAGCAGGCCATTGTACTGGATCGCAGCCGGCTAAAAACCGATGAGGAGATCCAGGTGGAAGCCATCCTCAGCGACGGGATGGAGGAGCGATATATAGAGATCAGCAATAAGATGTCTATGAAGAGCAACAAACGGGCCAATCCTTACGCCAAATGGGAAAAGAAGCTGAGCGGAAAAGACAAGAAAAACCAGGACAAATAAGAAAAACGCGGGCAATGCCCGCGTTTTTTTCTGTCCCTTTACAGGAGCTGCAGGATGGTCAGCGCCACCCACAGAACTGGCTGGTGCGCAAGATAGATCCAGAGGGAGTGCCGTCCAGCCCATGCGAGAAAATTGTTGTGGGGGCAGTAGACCCAGGAGGGAACCAGCTGACGGCGAAAGTAGAGGCCCAGGTAGCTGCCAGCCAGAAAGAAGAAAATCCCAGGCAGAAGGGGATAGTAGTCGGCGCTGTAAAAGCCTGGAGGTACAAATCCCAGGGGAAAGAGAAAGCCCACTGTGTAGAGACGCCGGGGCAGAGAGAAAAACCACAGGCCGGGGATGCCGATTCCCCCCTGGTCCAGATGGGAGAAAGGAAAGTAAAGCAGGACACAGCCTATCACCCCTGCCAGGGGAGGAATCCGGTCCAGAAGGGGAGAGAGCAGGGCAAACAGAAGCATGGCACTGCCCAAAAAGTGCAGGATGCCAGAGAGAATCTGCTGGGAGGGCAGAAAAATCACTGTAACAGCGGTGAGGGTAAGGGCAATCCCAAGGCAGAGGCCCCCTCTGCACAGATTGCTGCGGGAATAGCGGCAGGCAATGCCGGAGATCACCATAAACCAACTGGCGAAAAAGTGGCGGAAAAACTGAAAAAATCCAGTGTCCAACAGGTTGATGGGGATGGCAAACAGGGAGTCCAGATCGTAGAGGGCATGATAAAACACCATCAGCAGGATGGCAAGTCCTCTCACTTCATCCAACAGCCATACCCGGGACGCTGGGGCGTTTTGGGTCATAGAGCGGCCTCCTTTCAGATGGGAAATATTCCCCTATAGTATGGGCCGCGTCAGAGAGCTCCATACAGGGCCGCCAACCAAGAACAACGGGTGGGAAGCGGCGCTTCCCCCCCGTTGTTTTGTTTTTCTAACATTATTTCTCCTGTACCAGAACCTTGACAATTTCCCCAATATACATCCGGTGAAAATCCTTTTTCTGATAGTTTTTGGCCGCCACTTGAGGGTCCAGGAAACACTCCTCTTTCAGATCCTGCTGATAGATCTTGCGGCAGATCAATGTCAGCCGGGCCTCCTTAAAATAGGGGATTTTCCCCTCATGGGCCAAAGTCAGGCCGCAGTGGGCAATCTTGTCCCCATCCCGGCCGGAGTGGCTGCCACAGTAGTTGAGAGCGGGACGAAAGCTCTCGTCAAAAAAGGTCAGGGAAAAACCATCGGCGTCATTGATCATGGGGTAGGTAAACCGCTGGGGCCGTACATAGACGGTGGCTGCCGGCAGGTTCCACAAAATACCCAGACCGCCCCAGCTGACTGTCATGGGGTTGGCTCTCTCCCCCTGCTGGGCGGTGAGCAGGGCCCACTCCTTATCAATCAGGGTAAATACATTTTCATTGAGTTCATAGGGACTCATTTCAATCATTGCCATTTTTTACACTCCCTTTTTGTATCTGTCTATCTGAGTAACCCTTATACAATTTGCGTAGTCGGCGGGGGGAGGGTAAACAACCCATCCAGTTGATCCTCCCGCAGCACCGGAATTCCATTTTCCTCCAGAAGCTGGGCGGTAATTCCCTTCCCCGGAACTAGGGTTCCATTGAACCCTCCGTCGTAAATCTGTCCATACCCACAGGAGGGACTGCGGCTTTTGAGAATAGCCGCGGTGACCCCCAACCGGCGTGCCAGCTGTAAAGCCTGCTGGGCTCCAAGCTGGTAGTGGGCGGTTAAATCCTCTCCATCCCGGGAGTAGACCCGGTTTCCCAACCGCTCCGCAGGGAGACGGGGGGTGGCCAGTCCTCCCATTTGCTCGGGACAGATGGGAATCAGTTGGTGCTCCTTTTGCAGGTCCAGTACGGGGAAGTTGATACAGTGGCCGCCGTTGTACCGGCAGCAGAGTCCCAACAGGCAGGCGCTTACCAACAGTTTCATAGGGGAAATTCTCCTTTCGGCCGCTTTTCTCTATTGTACCGCAACTGAGCGGGGAATACCAGAGGCAGAGCCAAAAGATTTTATTCTGATATCTTGGGAAAGTACAGGCTTAGAGGGATTCCTGCCGGGCGAGGAGTTTCTGGTAGCTGGCCTCCATGCCCATGGCCCCAAGGGGCGCTGTCACCAGGCTGACCAGCAGGAAAGCTGTCCCCAAAATGACAATGGTTTTGGTGCTGTTGCGGATCATCTGCCGGCGGCGGTAGCAGCTCTCAAACAGGGCGCTGAGAAACAGGCCGGTCAAAGCTCCCACACCGATTCCAGTTAGGATGGAGACAGGAATCCGGCCAAAGGCGCTCCAGGATGCGGAGCCCCCCTGAGCCATTCCCAGGAAGGTGGTAAACACCACAATTACATAGACGTCATCCAGGGAGGCTCCCGCCAGGATCAGCTGGGGGGATTCCCTTGCCGGTTCCCCAGCGGTTTTCCATCAGCTGGACCATTTTAGGTACCACCACCGCGGGGGAGACCGCTCCCAGAATTGCCCCTATCACAGCGGCTTCCATCCGGCCAATGGGCAGCAGCATGGGAGCCAGCAGGACCCAGGCGGCAATTTCAAAGGTGGCCGGCAGGCAGGACATGAGCAAAGCTGGCCGGCCAACCTTTTTCAGATCCCCAAGGTCCAGGGAAAGGCCGGCCTTGATCAGGATGATCACCAGGGCCATCTGCCGCAGGGATGCCGGTGGCCAGCAGGGAACCATCCAGCAGGTTCAGACAGAATGGGCCTAGCAGGATGCCGGTGGCCAGCATTCCGATAATACGGGGGAGGCGGATTTTTTGACAGAGGGCCGCCATGGCCAGACCGGCCAGGAAGATGAGAGCGAAAGATGAGATCATAGTTGCTTTTCTCCTTTAAAACGCAAAAAGCCGATGGCTTTCTGCGATTGGTAAAATCACAGAAGTCATCAGCTGAACACAGCGGTTTCGGTTTCCCGGGGGAGAACTTCATTCCCAGGGGACATTGTAACAGATAAACACCAAAGGCGCAATAGGATGAGGAAAAAATAGCTGAAAACCAGACACTTGATAGATTTGTCTAGTGCAAAACCGCAGGCGCTGTTGTATAATAAAAGAAAACCTATAATAGTAATCATTTGGGCAGCCACAGATAAGGGCTGCCCTTTTCGGAAAGGATGAAAGCCTATGAAAGAAACCAGCAAAAGAGACGCTCCTACGCCTTCTAAAAAGCCGTTTATTTATTACTATATTATGGCCATGCTGGTGCTGATGCTGCTCAACGCACTGGTATTCCCAAGGGTGCTCACCGCCCAGGTGGAAGAGGTGGGCTATGGGGTGCTGCTTTCGATGATTGATGAGAAAAACATCAGTCAGGTGCAGATCACCGATAACGAGATTGTTTTTTCGGACAACAGTCAGCCACCAAAGTATTATAAAACCGGCAACCTCAACGACCCTCAGCTGACCGAACGGCTCTACCAGGCGGGGATTTTGGATTTCGGCACCCCCATTATTGAGGAAGTGAGCCCTCTCACCAGCTTTTTGCTCACCTGGGTGCTGCCCACTCTGTTTTTTGTGGCACTGGGCCAGTTTATGATGCGGCGGATGACCGCCCGGATGGGGGCCGGTATGGGCAACGCCATGTCTTTCGGCAAAAGCAACGCCAAAATCTATGACCAGTCGGTGGAGGGAATTGGATTTGCCGATGTAGCCGGCGAGGATGAGGCCAAGGAACTGTTGGGTGAGATTGTGGACTTTCTCCACAACCCCCAGAAGTATGCCGAGATCGGCGCAACCATTCCCAAAGGAGCCCTGTTGGTGGGCCCTCCCGGAACTGGTAAAACCCTGCTGGCCAAGGCGGTAGCGGGTGAGGCAAAGGTTCCCTTTTTCTCCATCTCCGGGTCGGAGTTTGTGGAGATGTTTGTGGGTATGGGTGCCGCCAAGGTGCGGGACCTGTTTAAACAGGCGGGGGAGAAAGCCCCCTGTATCGTATTCATTGACGAGATTGATACCATTGGTAAAAAACGGGACAGCGGTGCCTTTGGAGGCAATGACGAGAGAGAGCAGACCCTCAACCAGCTGCTCACCGAGATGGACGGCTTTGACGGCAGAAAGGGCGTTGTGATTCTGGCGGCCACCAACCGGCCGGAGTCTCTGGACCCGGCGCTGCTGCGCCCTGGGCGGTTTGACCGGCGCATCCCAGTGGAGCTGCCCGACCTGAAAGGCCGGGAGGAAATTTTGAAGGTACACGCCCGCAAGGTAAAGATGGAACCCAACATTGACTTTGGGGCCATTGCCCGGGTGGCGGCGGGAGCTTCCGGCGCCGAGCTGGCCAATATGGTAAACGAAGCCGCTCTGCGGGCGGTACGGGCCGGCCGGAGCGCCGTCTGCCAATCCGACCTGGAGGAGAGTGTGGAGGTGGTCATCGCCGGCTACCAGAAGAAAAATCAGATCCTCTCAGATGGGGAGAAAAAGATTGTGGCCTACCACGAGATTGGCCACGCATTGGTGGCGGCTCTCCAGTCCCATTCGGCTCCGGTTACCAAAATCACTATCATTCCCAGAACCTCCGGCGCTTTGGGTTATACCATGCAGGTGGAAGAGGGAGAGCACTATCTCATGTCCCGGGAAGAACTGGAAAATAAAATCGCCACCATCACCGGCGGCCGGGCTGCCGAGCAGGTGGTGTTTGGTTCCATTACAACCGGCGCAGCCAACGATATTGAGCAGGCCACCCGTCTGGCCCGGGCCATGGTGGCCCGATACGGCATGAGCGAGGAATTCGGTATGGTGGCCTTTGAAACCACTCAGAACCAGTATCTGGGCGGAGATACCACTCTGGCTTGTTCCCCTGAGACTTCCGCCGCCATTGACCGAAAGGTGATCCAGGTGGTGGCCAAGCAGTATGACAAGGCGGTGGAGCTGCTGGAGAGCCATCGGACCCAGCTGGACCGGCTGGCGTCCCATCTCTATGAGGAGGAGACCATCACCGGCGCGGAGTTTATGGAACTGCTGGGGGAGGACAAGTAATCCATGGGGATGAAACTTTCCCCTGGGGGGCTCACCTCCCGGCGGCTGCGGCAGCTGCGGTGGGCCGGCATGGCTGGTGTACTGGCTTTTATGGGGTGGTTTTTGTGGCAGATGCGAGGGATGACCCCTCAGCAGCTGACCCAACTGGCCCCGGGGCAGACCTGGGCGGCGGTTTTATGGCTGTTGGGTCTCTATCTGGCCAAAAGCCTGTCGGTGTTCTTTCCTATCGCTGTGCTCCAGCTGGCGGCGGGGCTGCTCTTCCCCACCGGGGGCGCTTTGGCGGTCAATCTGGCGGGGGCGCTGCTGGGCAGTGGTTTGGGGTATCTTTTGGGCCGGATGGCAGGCCGGGAGACAGTCCTGGCCCTGTTGGAACGGTACCCCAAAGGCAAGCCTCTGCTGGATCTCTGCAGAGGGCAGGAACTGTTTTTTGTCTATATGGCCCGGATCGCCGGGGTGTTCCCCATGGATCTGGTCAGTATGCTGATGGGGGCGCTGGAAATCCGCCCTGGCCGGTATTTGCTGGGCACCCTGCTGGGGATGCTGCCGGGGATTCTGGCCATCACCCTCATAGGAGGTTCTCTCACCCAGATGGATTCCCCTGTCTTTTGGTGGGCCCTGGGGGGCCAGCTGACAGTGACTGTCCTGTCTTTGGCGGCATACCGCCTGTGGCTGAAAAAACAAAAAAAGCAAAAATAACAAGGAAAAGCCGGGGCTTAGCCCCGGCTTTTTTAGGTGCTTTATTTCCACTGGATGACAACGCCGCTTTGGACCCCCAGCAGCTCCTCCCGGAAGCTGCCCAGCACCAGGGCTGGGACAGCGGCTTTTCCCTGTGGGGGGAGGGGAAGCCTCACAGGGGTATCCCCCCGGTTGACTGCCACAAAGACGGTGCCGGTTTCATCCCGGCGCAGGTAGGCGCAGAGCTGCCCGGTAAAGGTGAGGGGAACCAGTTCCCCCTGGGCAAGGGGAGCAAGACCGCGGCGCAGCCGGCCCAGCTGGGCAAACCACTCCACCAGCTGGGTGTCCTCCCTGCCCCAGGGGTAGGTACACCGGTTAAAGGGGTCCCGGTAGCCGGTGAGGCCTGCCTCATCCCCGTAGTAGAGGCAGGGAACCCCCGGCAGGGTGTACTGCAAAAGGGAGGCCAGCTGCAGCCGGGTCCGTCCCAGCCCGTAGGCTTCAGGGGAGAGGGTGTGGCGATCCCGCTGCCACTGTCGGTCCTGGTCCCCAAAGGGCTCCCCTGCCAGGGCGGTGATGGCCCGCAGGGTGTCGTGGGTGGAGAGGGAGTTGAGCATCAGATCCACCGCCGGTTTGGGGTAGTGTTCCAGCAGGGTCAGTATCTCCCGGTAAAACCGGGGGCCATCCCCCTGCCGGATGTAGTCCAGAATGGCGGCGCGCCAGGGGTAGTTCATTACGCTGTCCAGCTGGTCCCCCAGCAGGTAGCGGCGCCGGCGGCCATAGCTGATCTTGTTGGAGGCGTCCTCCCACACCTCCCCCAAAATCACTCCCTGAGGGGATTGGGCCTTGACCCGGCGGCGCAGGCCATCCAGAAAGGAGTCGGAGAGTTCATCGGCCACGTCCAGCCGCCAGCCGTTGGCGCCCTGGGCCATCCACCGGCTGAGGATTCCCTCCTCCCCCAGGAAAAATTCCCGGGGGCCCTGGTCATCCAGCTCCAGCTGGGGCAGGGTGGGAATCCCCCACCAGCACCGGTACTCCTGGGGATACTGGGTAAACCGGTACCAGGAGGCCCAAGGGCTTTGAAGGCTCTGCCAGGCCCCCACTGTGGGGTACCGGCCCTCCCGGTTAAAATAGAGGCTGTCGCTGCCGGTATGGCTGAACACCCCGTCCAGAATCACCCCAATCCCCTCCTGGCGGCAGAGGGCGCAGAGCTGGGCAAAGTCCTCTTCACTGCCCAGCATAGGGTCAATGGCGGTGTAGTCGGCGGTGTTGTACCGGTGGTTGGAGTGGGCCTCAAAGATGGGGTTCAGGTAGAGACAGCTGACTCCCAGGCTTTTTAAGTAGGGCAGCTTGGCGGCAATCCCCGCCAGGGTGCCTCCAAAGTAATCCTGGTTGCGGATCTCCCCATCCGGGTCGGGAAGATAGTCGGGCA
>CALXEL010000006.1 GCA_944387315.1 uncultured Clostridia bacterium | reverse complement strand
GCCCTATGATTGACAGGTCAGGGGGCTGACGATATGATATTCTCTGTATGAAATAGTCCGCGGAAGACAAAGGAAGAGAGCATATATAAGATGATTTTTTATTTTTCTGGAACAGGCAACTCGGCGTGGGCAGCCCGGCAGCTGGCCAACCTCACTGAGGATGAGGCCTATAATATTATCAGCCTGAAAGAGCTGCCGGATATAGGCAACGCTAAACAGATTGGATTTGTCTTTCCTGTCTATGCCTGGGGTGCGCCGGAGGTTATGGTGGACTTTGCGAAAAAGTTGCCCCAACCCCCTGTGTTCACCTTTGGTGTATGTACCTGTGGAGGAGATGCAGGTCTGACCATGAAGCAGTTTTCCAAGTGGTACTCACTCAGCAGCAGCTACAGCCTGGTGATGCCCAACAACTATATCATTGGTTCGGATACGGATGATAAGGGAGTAATTTTACAAAAGATCACCGCCGCGCGAGTGGAGCTGGAGCAGATAGCTCAGGAGATCCATCGGCAGGAACAGGTATACCGTGTCCATGAGGGTGGGCTGGCCGGAGTGAAGTCCCATCTGGCCAACTTGGGATTCAATAAATTTGCTCGAAGTGCAAAGCCTTTCTTTACTGAGGACAGCTGTAACGGATGTGGTCTGTGCGCCAGGAACTGCCCGGCCCATGCTATTTCCCTTCGGGATGGCAAGCCCATCTGGGCAGCGCAGTGCTATCAGTGTCTGCGCTGTATCAATGAATGTCCCCAGCGGGCCATCCAATATGGAAAGTCCACAGCCGGCCGGCACCGATATACTATCTGGGCTTATCTGCCCCAGGATGAGCAATTCTAAGGAGCACACAACCATGAACCTTTTATCCATTGCAATTCTCATTTTTATCGTAATGGAGTCGGCCAATGTGGCCATCCTGTACTTCTGGCCGGGCAGCCGGCTGGGCAACGGCGTAGGCGTGTTCAATGCCTTTTCTAATCCTGAAAATGAGCAGCAGCGGCTTTTTGCCTCTTATCTGGTGAACTGGGTGGCCGGTGTGAAGCTGATTTTTATCTTCTTGCTGACGGTGATTCTGGTCATTGGTACAGAGCAGGTAAAACTCTGGGCGGTGGTGGCTATGCTCCTATCCATTGCCACCTATTTCTGGCGGCTGCACCCCACTATCAAAAAGCTGGATGCCATGGGCTGTATCACACCCAAGGGCTATTCCAAGACTTTGGGCTGGATGATTGCCGGATTTCTGATTATGTTCACCCTGGCTCTGGTTGGGCATATGCTGATGGTGGTGATTGAAATATGAAAACAAATTCAATGTCCCGGCGACAGAAATGGCTGGTGGCCGGTGGGGTTGTCCTTGCGATCCTGGCCGTTTTGGCAGGAGCATTTTTCTGGTATGTGTCAGATTACTACCGGGCAGAGGATGTGGCCCTTGAGGTGATGGCCCAGGGCAGCGGCATTACGGTGCAGGACAATCTGACCATCTTGTCCCCAAGCTATCCCACCGATACCGCCATCATTTTCTATCCCGGCGCCAAGGTGGAGGCGGAGGCCTACCTGCCTTTGCTGGATCAGATCCGGCAGACTGGCGTCACCTGTATTTTGGTCCATATGCCCTTCCATATGGCGATTTTTGACGCCAATGGGGCGGAAGAGGTGATCGCGCAGTTCCCGGAATATCAGCACTGGTACATTGCCGGACACTCCATGGGCGGCGGAATGGCTTCCAAGTTCGCCTCGGATCATCCTGATTTGGTAGATGGCCTGATCCTGATGGGTGCCTACATCTATGGAGATTACCCGGATGAAGATACCCTGACTATTTACGGTTCCCTCAACCAGAGTGTAGAAGATCACATCGACTACACCGAGAACATTGTAGAGATCGAGGGTGGCAACCACGCCCAGTTTGGCAATTACGGCCCCCAGGAGGGAGATCTTCCTGCCACCATCTCTGCCGAAGATCAGCAGAAGCAGACTGTAGAGGCCATCCAAGCCTTTCTCGCGGAAAAGAATAGTTAACAGAAAGCGGAGCGCCCATGGGCGCTCCGCTTTTTATGGTGGATTCATATTTATCTTGCCAGAGGGAATTCCTGTTTCTACTTGTTGCTACATCTGGTTAGAAGGCCTCTTAAATCACATAGTTAGATCACAGACAAGGGCGGAATATACGCAAACAATGAAATTAGATATATCCCAAAACGAGTCAAACGCAATCGTTCTCCTACCGGCAAAAGATCTTTTCCTGGTTTTTCTGGAATTTTTTATTTTTGTATGATATATTTAAAGTGTTTGAAGCAGCCGGGGCCCTATAGGGACCGGTATATTGAAGGAGGGGTTGCCATATGGGAAGAGCAGGCCGAGGAGGCGGTGGTTCCCGAGGAGGTCGCAGTGGCGGGTTTAGCGGTGGCAGCCGCCGGAGCGGCGGATTCAGCGGCGGCGGCCGGAGTGGACGCAGCAGCTGGAGTGGAAGCCGAAGCAGTGGGAGTTCCTTTTTTGGCCCCACCCGGAACCGCACCATAATCGTCAACAACGGTTGGGGAGGATACCGGGGTGGCGGCTACAGAGGCGGCTCAGGCGGGACTACCCTCCTGGCAGTGGTGATGGTGATCTTTCTTCTGATCATTGTCTTTTCCTTTGTATCTGTCGCGATTAACGGGTCGGGCAGTTCCTCCATAACCCCTTCCACTGTGGAGCGGACCCCACTTCCTGCTGGATTGGTAAATGAAACCGGTTACTACACTGATGAGCTGGGGTGGATTGTGGACTCCGGGGCTCTCACCAAGGGGATGAAATCCTTCTATCAGGAGACAGGGATTCAGCCCTACCTCTATATTACCGACTCGGTGGATGGCTCCCATGATATTTCTATTCAGGCTTTGTCCGATTACTCAGCCAAACTCTATGACCAGATGTTCACCGATGAGGCCCATTTCCTGGTAGTGTTTTGTGAGTATGACCAGGAATACAATGTGGGCTATACCATAGGGGCCCAGGCTAAAAGCGTTCTGGATGACGAAGCCATGGGTATTTTCCGGGACTATATGGACCGGTATTACTATGAGGATATCTCCGAAGAGGAGTTTTTCAGCAGGACTTTTGCCGATACAGGGGAGCGGATCATGACCGTTACCAAATCCCCCTGGCCAACCGTGCTGCTGGTATTCGGGCTGGTTCTTCTGGTGGCAGTGCTGTTCTTCTGGTGGAAGAAGCATAAGGAACAGGAGGCCCTGAAGGACAAACATACCGAGGAGATGCTAAAGACTCCCATCGAAACGTTCGGGGATACCGAAGCTGAAGAGCTGGCAAAAAAATATCAACAAAGTGAAGATGTTTCTCAGGCCCAAGTGACGGATTCCGCCGGGGCGGGAGAAAGTAAAGAGTAAAGGAGACTGTGCTATGGGAATTCTTGACAGATTCACCACCATTATCAAGGCCAACATCAATGCCCTTTTAAACGAGGCGGAAGATCCCGCCAAGATGATCGATCAATATCTCAGCGATATGCTGGAGAGCCTTGCTGAAGTCAAGCGGGAGACCGCTGGCGTCATGGCGGAAGAGTCCCGTACCAAGGCCAAGGTAGATGCCAATGTCGCCGAGGTGGAGAAGTATGCCGAGTTGGCTAAGAAGGCCCTTCAGGCTGGCAACGAAGAGGATGCCCGGGTGTTTATCACCAAAAAGCAGCAGCTGGAAACCAGCGGCAAAGGGCTGGAGGAAGCCTATGCTGTGGCCCATGAAAACGCCCAGAAGATGCGCCAGATGCATGACAAGCTGGTCAGCGACATTGAGGAGCTCAAACGCCGCCGGGAGACCATTAAGGCCAAAATGGCTGTGGCCAAGACCCAGGGTAAGCTCAATGAATTCAGCGATGCCTCTGACAAGGCTTCCGACGCTATGAGTGCTTTTGAGCGGATGGAAGAGAAAGCGGACCGGATGCTGGCACAGGAAAATGCCATGGCGGAGCTGAACACCGCCCCAGAGGATCCCGCTGCCGCTCTGGAAAAGAAATATGGCTCAGCCACCTCTTCCACTGTAGAGGACGAGCTGGCCAAACTGAAGTCCGAATTGGGGCTGTAAGCCCTGCCTTTAACCCCCCAGACCATGGCCTGGGGGTTTTCTTTTTGGTATATATCACAACTTTATATCTTCTGTTTGCAGCAGAGGGGAAAATTTCTCTTTTGTTTGCTTTTTGCCTTGACTTTTAACAGCAATAAAATATAATGATAATTAAAACTATTTTAAAAAGGCTATTATACAATCTATGACAAAGTACGCTAAGAAAATTTTAGAAATCATTGAATCTTCTGGCAGCCATATGACAGCGGAACAGCTGTTTGCCGCAGTGCGGCAAACTTATCCCACTGTGGCGCTGGCCACAGTGTACAACAACCTCAACCGCTTGTGGGAGCAGGGACATATCCGTAAGGTATCGGTGGAGGGAATGCCCGACCGGTACGACCGAATTGTCCGCCATGACCACCTGGTGTGTAAAGAGTGTGGCAAGCTGCTGGATATCTGTCTGGAGGATCTGACCGGGCAGCTGCAAAAACAGGTGGGGGTTCCCATCCTCTCCTACGATCTGAAACTGCTCTATCTATGCGAGGAGTGCCAGAAAAAACAACAAAAGAAAGGAAAGTGAGTGTTCTGAAACATCTGCCTTTATCTGTTCGTGTCCCCATTGAGGCGGACAACCCCAGCATCCTGCGCCGGGAGGACAAATGTATCCAGTGCGGCATGTGTAAGGATGCCTGTACCAATCTGATGGGCGTCCATGGCACCTATACCCTGGAGGAGACCGGCGGAAAAGCCGTATGTATTTATTGTGGCCAATGCGCCAATGTCTGTCCGGTGGACAGCATTGTGGAACGGGATGAATGTCCTCAGGTACGGCAGGCCATAGCCGACCCTGACAAGGTTGTGGTTGTCAGCACCTCACCGGCGGTCCGGGCCGCCTTGGGGGAGGAATTTGGCATGGAACCGGGGGCCTTTGTAGAGGGGAAAATGGTGGCGCTGCTTCGGGCATTGGGTGCCGATTATGTATTGGATACCAACTTTGCCGCCGACCTGACCATTGTGGAAGAGGCCAGCGAGCTGGTGGAGCGGATTGTGAAAAAAGACAGACCCCTCCCCCAGTTTACCAGCTGCTGCCCTGGCTGGGTGCATTTTACCGAGCTGTATTACCCTCAGCTTCTGCCCCATCTCTCCACAGCCAAAAGCCCCATTGGCATGCAGGGGGCCACAGTGAAGACCTATTTTGCCAAAAAGGTGGGGCTGGACCCAAAACAAATTGTCCATGTGACCCTGACCCCCTGTACCGCCAAAAAATTTGAGGTACGCCGGGAAGAAATGCATGCCGCCGCTGACTACCACCAGGTGGCGGGAATGCGGGATACCGACCAGGTGATCACCACCCGGGAGCTGGCCCGGTGGGCCAAGGAGGCTGGTATCCAGTGGGATACCCTGGAAGATTCCCCCTATGATTCGATTATGGGCCGCTCCTCAGGAGCAGGGGTTATTTTTGGAAATACCGGCGGCGTTATGGAAGCCGCTTTGCGTACCGCATACGAGTATGTGACAGGAGAGCAGGCGCCCCAGTCCCTCTATGAGCTGAGCCCGGTTCGGGGATATGATGGTGTGCGGGAAGCCCAGGTAACCATGGGGGACCTGACATTAAATGTGGCGGTGATTTATGGTACCGCCAATGCCCGCAAGTTCCTGGATCAGCTGAATCCGGAAGGAAAACAGTATCATTTTGTGGAGGTTATGGCTTGCCCAGGCGGCTGTATTGGAGGCGGCGGACAGCCCAAGAATCTGCTGCGCAATCAGGATGAGACCCGAAAGAGCCGGATGGAGGCCCTCTACCGGCGGGATGGTTCCATGACCCTGCGTAAAAGCCATGAGAACCCGGATATCAAGGAGGTTTATGAGGCGTTTTATGGCCACCCCCTCAGCGAGATGGCAGAAAAGATGCTTCACACTGCCTATAGAGACCGAAGCGATACCATACAGAGGAAAGGAGGCAAGAATATGAGCAAATGGATTTGCAGCATTTGCGGATATGTCTATGACGAGGGAAAGGAAGGCGTACCTTTTGACAAATTGCCTGACAGTTGGGTATGTCCCCTCTGTGGCGCCGACAAGAGCGCCTTTTCTCCAGAAAAGCCCAAGGAGGAAGCTCCATCGGTAGCCCCCATCCACACATCGGGGGAAATGCGGGAACTTTCTGCCGGGGAGCTTTCGGCGGTATGTTCCAATCTGGCCCGGGGCTGTGAAAAACAGTACCAGGAGCGGGAGGCGGCTCTCTTCCAGGAGTTGGCGGACTTTTTCGCCGCGGCCACACCCCCTGTGACAGACGGCAGCCTGGAAAAGCTGATCCAGCTGATTGAGAAGGATTTGCAGGATGGGTATCCCGCCCTGAACGGGGCAGCCAAGGCGGATGGAGACCGGGGAACCCAGCGGATCTGTGTCTGGGGCGAGAAGGTGACCCGGATTCTGGACTCTCTGCTGCGCCGCTACCAGAAAGAGGGAGAGGCCTTTTTACAGAACACCCAGGTGTGGGTCTGCACCGTCTGCGGTTTTGTCTATGTAGGGGACAAGGCGCCGGAGCTCTGTCCAGTGTGTAAGGTTCCCGCGTGGAAATTTGAAAAAATAGAAGGGAGGCGCTAAAGGATGAAAAAAATAGCGGTAAGAAATCTGCGTTTGTGCACCAAAGACTGCCTGTGTCTCTATGTCTGTCCCACCGGGGCTACAGATACCGAGAACAGTATTATTGATGTTTCCAAATGTATTGGCTGCGGCGTCTGTGCCGACGCCTGCCCCAGCGGCGCCATCTCGATGGTACCCACCCAATATCCTCCTCAGCAGAAAAAGGCGGAGGATGTGGTAGGGCAGGCCAATGCCCTGGCTTCCAGCAAGGCCCGGCAGGAATTTATGGCCCGCCAGCTGGCCCAGGAAGCCCAGCCTGATGGACTTTACCGGCTGATGTCAGCGGTGGCCAAATCGGTTCGGCTGGTCAATGAGGATTTGCTGCGGGAGGCGGGTTATATGCTGCCGCAGAGCGCCAACAGCCACCAGCTGCTGGAAAACTGGGTGAAGAACCCACCCTCTCCCCAATTCCCGGTGGAGGCAGCCAAAGAACTATTGGAACGGATTCCCTGTAATGAGCCAGAAGTGAAAGGAGAAAAGAAACCCATGAGCAAGTGGAAATGTAAAGTTTGCGGATATATTTATGAGGGAGAGACTTTGCCGGAGGGATTTACCTGTCCCGTTTGCAAGCAGCCTGCCTCTGCCTTTGAGAAAATTGAGGAGGCTCCTGCCAAAGGCGCCAGCAAGTACGCCGGAACCCAGACTGAAAAGAACCTCCAGGCGGCTTTTGCCGGTGAGTCTCAGGCCCGCAATAAATACACCTATTATTCCTCTGTAGCCAAAAACGAGGGCTATGAGCAGATTGCTGACCTGTTTTTAAAGACAGCGGAAAATGAGAGAGCTCACGCCAAAATGTGGTTTGAGGAGCTGAACGGTTTGGGCGATACAGCGGAAAACCTGCTCCATGCCGCCGAGGGTGAGAACTACGAGTGGACCGATATGTATGACAGCTTTGCCAAAACCGCCGAGGAGGAGGGCTTCCCCCAGCTGGCAGCCAAATTCCGTCTGGTAGCTGCCATTGAAAAACGCCATGAGGAGCGTTACCGGGCCCTGCTGCGCAATGTCCAGACCGCTCAGGTCTTTGAGAAGAGCGAGGTAAAGGTTTGGGAGTGCCGTAACTGCGGCCATATTGTGGTGGGCACCAAAGCTCCTGAGGTATGCCCCACCTGTCTCTACGCCAAGAGCTATTTTGAAATTACCAGCGAAAACTATTAAGATATTTTCCTCCATGCCCGAGAGCAAAAACAAACCAGGCGGCGCCGGAAGGCGCCGCCTGGTTTTATATGTGTGGGTATCTTACTGCAGGCCGATAATAAAAATAGCCAGAGCCATAAGGGGCAGCAGGGTCCAGGATATATACCGGCTGGCGATTTCCCAGTCGGAGGGTTCCGCCCTGTTGGCATGGCGGATCTGAAAAGACAGATTCCACCGAAACAGTTCATCTACAAAAAGAATGGAAACCGCTGTAATCACACAGATAATGGCACCGGTCAGCCACTGGCCCCAATCTCCCTTGTGGGTCAGTGGGGGGCCCTCCACCAGATTCAGCAGGACAGCGGGCGAAGGGCTGCCGGGATCATCGGTATCCACCGGCGTTCCTACAACCATTCCCCCCGACGCGGGGGTCAGGCCCACATAGGCCAGGCTGCCATCCTGGTTGTACAGCCAGCGGCGGTCATAGTTGTCCCGTATGCCGCCCCGAAAGAGAATTTCCTCGCCCAAACGCAGCTCCACCCCTTTGATCTTGGTATCTGCTTCCAACTCTTCCGGGATGGCGGAGGGGTCCTCTGTGACGGTGTAGGGGCCGCAGGCTTTCTCTCCCCATTGGAATTCTACCTGGTTGTCTGGATACACTGTAAATACAGCCGGCTCCCCCTGAATTTTGCCGGTATACACCCGGTTGTCCCCCTCCTGGCTGGGGACCAGAATGGTATCCTGGTAGGCGAAGCCCACCCTGGAAATGGTGCTGGAATAAAGGCCCCAAAACACCACTACCATGACAGCCATAAAAAGCAAAATACCTTTTTGATATCGTCCCAAAGATTTGATCCGGTTCACAAACGCCCCTCCGTTCTGTATGATCTTTTCTGCCTATTCCCCCCGATGGCGCCGGATAATCCAGTAAACCACAGATACAAAAGGAATGAGAGAGGCGCCCAAACAGGGGAAATAGATGGCCTGGGGTAATTTTCCGATGGCTGGATGACTGAGTACACATACAACGATGAAAATCACCAGAGCCAGCAGGCTGAGCAGCATCCCGGCCAGGGACCGGTCAGCAGGCTGTTCCCATCGGTTCTCTCCGCCTTGCCGGCGCTCCAGCTCCAACAGCAGCAAATCCTCATCTGGATACCCTTTGACCAGCACAATGGTGCGTCTGCCCATCCCGCCGGAGGGATACCGGACCCAGCAGCCAACGGCGTAGTCATGGTCATTTTCCTTGATCCTCTCAACCTGTACAATCCGGGCGGCGTCAGGGGGCAAAAAGTTCTGTTTCGCCAGCCGCTGCCGCATCCGTTCCACCTCCATGGCAGAGGAGAAAAAGTTGTACCAATTCCTGCCCCTGGGAATGAGAGACAGATCGGTCAGGTAGAGCCGGTCCTGGTCATCCAGCACAAACACCTGGGTGTCCCCCAGGGATTTTCGCCCCAGCTTGAGGGCCAACGCCACCAGCATCCCGGTAACACCCAGACAGAGCAAAAGGGAGCTGATCTCTTTGGGCAGCTGGAAGGCAAAAATAGCCAGAATACCGATGCCAGTGATAAGCAGAGCCAGAAAGACGATACTTAAAACGCCGCCGATCATAGCAAAGCCATAGTGGTTTCCTTTTTGGGGGGAGAGCCAGACCTTCATTGTTTTCACCCCTTTTCTTCTATGATACCCTGTATTGGTTCCAAAGGCAACGAAAAACTATCCCTATCTGAGTAAAGCTCCGGATTGACGGGGACAGAGGCCTTTGCTACAATGGGTGTGGATTCTTTTCATGGTGGAAAAGGCTAAGGGGAATGTCCCAGACACACCGTTTTGCGCTAAATAAATATCCGAACAGGAGAATATAGAATGATTTGTACAATTTGTAAAGATCCAATCCTGCTGAGTCAACCGGGCAAGCCCGCCACAGTGGAAGATCTTCCTCTGACTAAAGATTTGGTGGACACTTTGCAGGCCCATCAGGACAGCTGTGTCGGAATGGCAGCCAATATGATTGGTGTGCCCAAATGTATCATTGCCTTTTATCATGGGGATCATATTGTTGTCATGCTCAATCCCCGGATTGCGGAAAAATCGGGCATGTACCTGGCCCAGGAGAGCTGCCTTTCCCTGTCCGGGGTACGGGAAGCCAAACGTTGGAAGACAATCCAGGTGGTCTATGAGAATGAAAAGCTGGAACCTTGTCAGGAGACCTTTTCCGGCTGGCCCGCCCAGATTATCCAGCATGAGGTAGATCATTGCAATGGTATTTTGATTTAAAAGAAAACAGCAGTGGTTTTTAAAAAAAATAAAAAATCTCTTGACATTGTCCGGTAGTTTGTGCTATATTAATCTACGCTATCTGTTTGCTGGTGTAGCTCAGCTGGTAGAGCAGCTGATTTGTAATCAGCAGGTCGGGGGTTCGAATCCGTCCACCAGCTCCATTGTTCTGGACGGTGAGCAACCTGCCCGTCAGATCAACTGAATAAGGGAGAATTCCCGAGTGGCCAAAGGGGGCAGACTGTAAATCTGTTGCTTTTCAGCTTCGATGGTTCGAATCCATCTTCTCCCACCAACAACGACCTCCGTCGATTTTCGACGGAGGTTTTTGTTTATGGCTGAGAGGATGAGAACAGCATGTCCCGCCATGATTTTCCGTGGCGGGATTTTTTTCCACAGGGGGCTTTGCCCCCTATGTGGCGGAGGTTTTCTCCGCTTCGCTCTGAAAACCCTCCTGTTCACCCCCACAGAGGAACAGCGGCAGATGCCATCCGGCCTGCCGCTGTGTTTTTTATTACCGGGTAAAATCCTCTCCTGGCAAAATCCGTTCCAATTGGTATTTGGGGTTCTCCCGCTGCAAGGTTTCGACGGCTTTGGCACAGGTTTCCCTGTGACAGCGGGCAATGAGAAATTTTGTGTGAATCCCCTGTTGGGTAAACATCCGCTCATGTTCAGTGGAAAGGCTTTGGGTAAAGCCGCTGTGGTGGAGATCATGGGTTACATAGGCCAGTTCAAACCCACACTGGGTAAAGTAGATGAGGGAATGGGTAAACAGCTGGCTGTCATCGGTTTTAAACCAGATCTCTCCCCCATCCTCCAGAAAGCCCAGATATTTAATCAGCTGTTTGGGATGGGTCAGCCGCTTTTTGTGGTGGTGGGCCTTGGGCCAGGGGTTGCAGAAGTTGATATAGATACGGGAGATCCCATCCTCGGGGGCGATGGACTGATGGATCAGCTCAATCTCCTGAGTACACAGCTTTACGTTGGTCACTGGCTGTCCTGCAAAGGCGGCCTCCAGGTTGCGGCGGGCCAGGGCCAGCATCTCGCTTTTAATGTCCATGGCGATGTAGTTGATTTGGGGATTCTGAACCGCCATCTGGCTGATAAAGCCCCCTTTGCCGCAGCCCAGTTCCAGGTGGAGGGGAGCTTGGGGATTGGAAAACTGTTCCCGCCAGTGGCCTTTATACTGTTCCGGCTGGGGAATATAGTAAGGGCAGGCGGCCAGCTCAGGCCGGGCCCAGGGTTTTCGGCGCATACGCATGGGGAAGACACTCCTTTTGGGGATTTTTGACAACCCCTAGTGTAGCATACCCGCCGGGAGAGCGCAAGGCAATGATTGGACTGATAAAAGGAAAGAAATAAAAACGCAATGCCCCGATAATAGGTATTGCGTTAGATTATTCCTCTTTTTCATCGATGACAACATTGTTTAAACCATATTGAAGTAATGTAGTAATTAATTCATTGCGGCTTCGCCCAGTTTTCTTCGCAATTTCATCAAGCTGTGCAACCAAATCTTCTTTTATCCGAATGGAAATAATTCGGTAATCATCATCACCTTTAGAGCGCTTAGGGCGAACCACCAATTTATCTGCCATGTTGTCACCTCCCTAGTTCTATTTTACACTTGATATTAAAAATATAATATGTTAAAATTTATATTATAAAATATAATATAAATTATATTCAAAGAGATAATAGAGGAATATACTATGATCAACTTGCTCTATAGCGTCTATCTGGATGACCAGTACCGGATTAGGCTGCCCCGGGAACTTTGCCGGCAGATGGGGCTGGAACCGGGCAGAGAGCTCTCTCTGCGCAGTTCCTCCAAAGGGGTGTTCCTCTCCAATCCCAACCCCTACTGTGCCATCTGCGGAACCCGGCAGGGTCTGCGTCCCTTTGGCCGCCGCTTTCTCTGTACAGCCTGTATCCGATGGATTCAGGAAACTTCCCTAAAAGGTAAAAAAGCCCCCTCATCCCAGAAGGGATGAGGGGGTCTGTTTTTTATTGGGTTTTAGCTGCATTTGGAATATCCGCAGGAACGGCAGGAGACACAGCCTCCCTCATGTTCCAGCAGGGCGCCGCACTCAGGGCAGTGGGTGCCTGGTTCTTTCTCATCGGGACGGGGAGGACGGGGTCCCTCCGGCGCGGGGGGCGCGGGAGGATTGGGCAGCTGGCCAAAGTGTTCCTTCTGGGCGGCCAGCATATCGGCGGTCCGTTTTACCACCCGGGCGATGGCGTCGGGACAGGAGGTACACTTCATCCCCTGCTGCCGGATGGTGGAGGGGCAACGGATACCCCGCAGCTGGCTGAGAATCTCATCCAGGCTGACACCGGAGCGCAGGGCGATGGAAACCAACCGGGCAGTGGCTTCAGACTGGGAGGGGCAGCCTCCCGCCTTGCCGGTGGAGGTAAACACCTCACAGATGCCGTTTTCATCATAATTGACGGTTACATACAGGTTGCCGCAGCCAATGTGCATCCGCTCGGTGATCCCCATGGTGATTTCCGGGCGGGGACGGGGCAGGATATCACTGCGGAAAGCCGGAGCCTCTGGGGGAACCGGCTCCCCTGCCTTTTTCACCTTGCCGATGTTGAGAACCTGGCTGTCACGACTGCCATCCCGGTAGATGGTAACCCCTTTGCAGTCCAGCTTGTAAGCCAGTACAAAGGCTTCCTGTACCTCTTCCATGGTGGCGTCGTGGCGGAAGTTTACGGTTTTGGATACAGCGTTGTCGGTGTACCGCTGGAATGCCGCCTGGGTACGCAGGTGGTACTCGGGGCTGATATCGTGGGAGGAGACAAAGACCCGTTTGATGTCGGCGGGAATCTCGGGAATGTGAGCCAGAGTGCCCTCCTTAGCGATTTTCCGCATCAGATCCTCGGTGTAGAGTCCCCGCTCCTCCAATACCCGGCGCAGTACCGGGCTGACCTCGATCATTTCGGTGTTATCCATAATATTGCGGATGAACACATAGGCGAAAATCGGTTCCACACCGGAGCTGCACCCAGCGATAATGGACAGGGTGCCGGTGGGGGCGATGGTGGTACAGGTGGCGTTGCGCAGAGGGGTTTTGCCGGCATAGATACTGTCGGCAAACAGAGGAAATGCCCCTCTCTCCTCCGCCAGCTTTTCCGAGGCCTTGTGGGCGGTCTCGTTGATAAATTTCATCAACTGTTCGGCCAGGGCCACCGCCTCGTCGGTGTTGTAGCCCAGTCCCATGGTGAGCAGCATATCGGCGTAACCCATGACGCCCAGACCAATTTTCCGGGTCAGCTTGGTGGTGTCCTCAATCTGCTGGATGGGATATTTGTTGACCTCGATCACATTGTCCAGGAAGTGTACCGCGGTTTCAATGGTATACCGCAGCTTTTCCTCGTCCACTACCCATTTGCCGTCGGGAGACTGCTTGACCATGTGGACCAGGTTGATGGAGCCCAGGTTGCAGGACTCATAGGGCAGCAGAGGTTGTTCCCCGCAGGGGTTGGTGCTTTCGATCTCCCCCTGGGAGGGCACTACATTGTCCCGGTTGAGCCGGTCCAGGAAGATGATTCCAGGCTCTCCGTTGCGCCAGGCTCCCTCCACAATCTCATGGAATACCTTGCGGGCGGAAAGGGACCCTACCACCTTCTGGTCCTTGGGATCGATCAGATCGTATTCCTTATCGGCTTCCACTGCCTGCATAAAGGCTTCGGTAATGCCCACCGAAATATTGAAGTTGGTAATTTCCGCGTTGTCCTGTTTACAGTGGATAAAGGAGAGGATGTCCGGGTGATCCACCCGCAGAATGCCCATGTTGGCGCCCCGGCGGGTTCCTCCCTGCTTGACCGCCTCGGTGGCCATGTTGAACACCTTCATAAAACTGATGGGACCGCTGGCCACGCCGCCGGTGGAATGGACCGAGCTGCCAGCGGGACGCAGCCGGGAGAAGGAAAATCCTGTGCCACCGCCGGATTTGTGAATGAGGGCGGCCTGTTTGATGGCCTCAAAAATGTCCTCCATGCTGTCGGCTACCGGCAGTACAAAGCAGGCGGAAAGCTGGCCCAGATCCCGTCCGGCGTTCATCAGGGTGGGTGAGTTGGGCAGGAAGTCCAGATTGGTCATCAGATCGTAAAACTTTTTGGCGGTGGCGGCCACATCTGCCTTGGGGTCAAAGTGCAGATCCGCCTGGGCAATGGCGTTGGAAACCCGGGTAAAGAGCCCGTCCACCGTTTCGATGTTGTTGCCTTCGGTGTCTTTGAGCAGGTACCTTTTTTCCAGTACCTTGATGGCATTGGGTTGAATATTCACAGTTAGCTCCCCTTTATCTGGTAGTTAGTTTAAAATCAACACAATATATTGTAGCACCAGGGTAGGAGGGTTGCAATGGCTATTCCAATAAATGAAAGAGAGAAGAAAGTAGAATTTTACTATGAAATTTTAGCGAATATTTTCTTCTTTTCGCAAAGGGTACAAATATTCCCCCAATTTTTCTCTCTTTCGTTGTATTGGCTGTGGGACTTTGGTATAATAAAACCAGTGTGACACAGGTGTGGTCAGGCGGTATGTCCGCCGCTTTTCAGACAAAGGAGAAGAAAAACAATGATTGATAAATTGCTCCATTCCAAACGGATAAAACGAATTTTATTGGTTGTGATGGCGGTATCTTTTGTGATTTTGGCCATCTCTATTGGATATCCCGCTGCCAGACGGGCGGAAAAGATCGACCGGCTGGGCCAGAACGCCCTCACCGGCTCCCAGGGGTTGTCCACTTCTTTAAGCTATTTTGCCGCAGATGATCTGAAAGCTCTCATTCAGGAACCCAATGGTGGGGAGAGCTACAAAAACCTCTGCGGGCTGCTCACCCGGGTAAAGGACAGCAGCCGGTTTGACCGGGTGTATCTGCTGTACAAACAGAACAACAAATATTACTACCTGTTGGATGCCGGCTATCGGGACAACGCGGTGTCCGGGGTGGATTACTATGCCTGCGGGGCGGAATTTACCGGAGTGGTCCAGAGCAAAACCAAAAGCGTGCTGGATAAGGTGTACAACCAAAAGGTGTCCAGCGACTACAGCAAGGATTTGATTACCACAGCCGACCACCGGGAGGTAGTGGTCTCCTATACGCCGGTATTTGACGGCAGCGGACAGGTGATGGCGGTGCTGGCCATTGAATCGGGCGCGTCTCTGGCCGGAGGACTTCCCCAATCCAGCGCCTCAGGATTTACCCAGGTAGCAGTGTTCAGTGGAGTGATATTTTTTGGCTGTATGCTGCTGCTTCTCACCCTGCGCAGCTGGCGCAAGGCCCGGGAGGCCAAGGCGGCAGCCAGAGAGAAAGCCAAAGAGGAACCCCGGGAGCAGTTGCCGGAAAAGGCCGAGCTTTCTCAGCCACAGGAGCCGGATTGGCCGGGCCCAGAAATTTTCCCGCCTCTGTCGGAAGATTCCCAGCCCGGCAGCCCAGAGTCTGGGGAGGCAGATTCCTCTTCAGAGCAATCCACTTCAAAGGAGAACGGCGACTCCTCTTCTCCTCAACCGTAGGATAAAGGATGTGTTGACATTTCCCGGGAAATTGGATTATACTGGAATAGAAGAAAAGAGCAGGATTGCGTATTATATATAATGCGCAATCCTTTTTTTGAGGAAAGCAGGAAAGAGGTGGCTGTATGAAATTAGATATGAAAAATTTGGCACAGGATCTGGCGGTAGACCTCATTGGTGGGTTTCTCATAGCTCTGGGTGTCTATAACTTTACTCTAAACGCCAACTTTGCCCCAGCAGGTGTCAACGGTATTGCGGTTATTCTCAACTATCTGTTTGGTTTTAACCTGGGTATTACCATATTGGTGTTTAATATTCCCATTATTCTGCTCAGCTACCGGCTGCTGGGAAAGGTGTTTCTACTCAAATCCATTAAGACTATGGTCATCGGCTCTTTGATGATGGATGTTGTGGCGCCTTTGCTGCCCACATATTCAGGAGATCCTCTGCTGGCCGCCATCTGTACTGCCGTTTTGTCAGGGATAGGGTATGCTTTGATCTATGTGCGGGGTTCTTCCACTGGCGGAACCGATTTTCTCACCATGTCGGTGCGGGCGATCAAGCCCTATCTTTCCATTGGAAAAATCGCCATGTGCCTGGACAGCTGTGTCATACTGGTTGGCGGCTTGGTGTTCCGCAATGTGGACGCTGTTATCTATGGCCTTATCTGTACCTTCTGCACCTCTACCATGGTAGATAAGATTATGTATGGCCTGGGGGCCGGCAAATTGCTTTTGATTGTCACCGACCATGGCTATGAGGTGGCCAAAAGCATTGAGCGTGCCACCGACCGTGGCGCCACTATTCTGCGGGCGGAAGGTTCCTACAGTCAGGCGGAAAAGCAGGTGGTTATGTGCGCCTGTGACAAAAAACAGATTACACTGGTACGGGATGCCGCCCACCAGACCGACAGTAACTCCTTTATCATTGTTACCGAGTCCAATGAGGTCTTTGGGGAGGGCTTTAAGCGGTTGGCCCCCTCCCATCAAAAATAAACATTTACAAAATAAAAACGGCGGAATGTTCCGCCGTTTTTTATATGGTATTGTTTTACCACCCGCTGATATGTCCCCGTTTCATGGCGCCAAACAGCCGCTGTTTTACTCCCTGTTGTTTCAGCTGGTGGTCCAGGTCAGCCAGAAAGGCTTTGGTCCACTCCCGCTCGGTATGGCCGTCGATGGGGCAGCCGCTTTTTACAACCGGCAGTTCTGCCTGGCGTACAGCTCGCCGGATGTCTTTTTCCTCTGCGAATACCAGGGGGCGGATCACTGTAATATCCTTGCGGGAAAGATAGGTGACTGGGGAGAAACAACCCACCCGCCCCTCGTTAAACAGGTTCATCACAAAGGTTTCCACCGCGTCATCCAGATGGTGTCCCAGGGCCAGCTTGTTACAGCCATGTTCCTTGGCGGTGTCATGGAGGGCTCCCCGGCGCATCCGGGCGCAGAGGCTGCAGGGGTTGGTCTCCTGCCTGGCCTCAAACACAATGGGGCCAATCTGGGTGGATTTGAGCACATAGGGGATTTCATACTGGCGGCAGAGCTGAGCAATGGGTTCATACCGGTCTGCCAGAGGCTCAAACCCCGGGTCCAGGGTAATGGCCACCAGCTTGTAGTCGATGCCGATAAACCGCCGCAGCCGGGCCAGGGATACCAGCAGGGCCACCGAGTCCTTGCCGCCGCTGACCCCTACGCCAATGGTGTCCCCATCCTGGAGCATGTTGTATTCGGTCACCGCCCGGCGCACAAATCCCAAAAGCTTCTGCATAACCTTTCCAATCCCCCTTGTAAACACTATAACTTAAGTATTCTATCACAATTGCTCAAAGAAAAAAAGAGGCTGTTCCTTTAAGAATTTTTTGCTTGGGCGCAGTATAATTCTTCCAAAAAACTACTATTATAAAAGAACAGGAGGGGAATATCCATGAGCCGTTTTGACAAGGGAATAAAGACAGGGGCGTTGACCCTGCTGCTGGTTCTTTTGACAGTGGGATGCCAGGCCAATCTGGGGGAGCAGGCCCAGGAGGTTATAGGGGAGCAGGAAATTCCCTCATCCCAGGAGGAGAAAATCCTGCCGGTGGAGGATGACGCCATTCTGTCGGGAATGAACCTTTTGAAAAATACCGCCCTGGATCTGGATGAGGATGGGCAGAACGAACAGTTAGAACTGTATATCAGCGCCGATTTGGACGAGAGTGGAAGTCCCATTCTGGATGACGGCCAGGAGTGGATGGTGGTACTGCGGGATGGAAACCAGACCTATCCTCTGTACGACCGGGGATATGTACAGCTGGGAACGGTAGACTACACCGCCTTTTATGACTATGAGACCCAGAGCTATCACATCCTGATCGCCTGTCAGCAGACCGCTTCCATAGATATTTATGACTGTATCTATTTGCCTAAAGAGGAGGCCTTTGCCCGGCAGCCGGTTTACAGCCAGGGCAACATCAATATGCTGGGATAGCTTTTTCAGTTAGAAAAATAAAAGCAGTGGCACAAATGCCGCTGCTTTTATTTTTGTCAGAAGGGGATCAGTTCCCGCAGAGCGCTGGCACAGTAGGCCACCTGCTGGCCGGACAGCTGGCTGTAGAGAGGCAGGGTGATCTCATTCTGGTATCTCTCATAGGCCCTGGGATACCGTTCCATCTTATACCCCAATGCTCGATAGGCAGTAAGCAAAGGCAAGGGCTTGTAATGGACATTGGCCATGATGCCCCGTTCTTTCAGGGTTTCCATTACCTGATTCCGGCGTTTTTCATCTCCGGGAATCCAGACCATGTACAGGTGGCCGCTGGACTGGATGCCCTCCCCATGGTGGGACAGGGGCTCAATGGGAGTGCCGGCGAAAGCCTGGTCATACCAGTCGATGCGCTGCATCCGGCGCCGCTGCATCTCCTCAAAGCGGGCCAACTGTCCCAAGCCAATGGCGGCGGCCAGGTCGGTCATATTGCATTTGTAGCCTGGCAGCAGGATGTCATATTCCCATCCCCCTGTAGATTTTTCCAGGGCAGTACGGTTTTGCCCATGAAGGCTGAGCAGCTGAAAACGCTGGTAAATCCAGTCGTCCTCCACCTGGGGCAGGGAACGCCAGGTGACCGCTCCCCCCTCGCCGGTGGTGAGATTTTTTACCGCGTGAAAGGAAAAACAGCTGAAATCCGCCAAGCTGCCGCTGGGGACTCCCTCCCGGGCCCCTCCAAAGGAGTGGGCGGCGTCAGCGATGACGGCGATCCGGCCCAGAGCCTCCTGGATTTTTCCCCTGGGGGAAAAATCCCCATTGTACCCTTTGGCCAGAGCGATCCAGGCGGGGTAGTGGCAGGGAATTCCCGCCAGGTCTACCGGCAAAATGGCTTTGGTGCGACTGTTGATGGCAGCTTCCACCTGGCCTGGGTCCATCTCCATAGAGCCGGGTGCCAGATCGACAAAAATCGGTGTGGCCCCAGTGTGGAGAATGGCAGCGGCTGTGGCGGTATAGGTGTAAGGGGTGGTGATGACCTCATCGCCGGGACCGATTTCCAATAGCCGCAAGGTCAGTTCCAAAGCGGCGGTGCCGGAGTTTAGACAGACGGCCCGATTGGTTTGGCACCAGCTGGCCAGCTGTCTTTCCAGTTCCCTGGTCTTTTCCCCGGTGGTGATCCAGCCGGAGCGAAGTATCTCTACCACCCGGCTGATTTCCTCGCCAGTAATATCCGGCGGAGAGAATGGCACTTTGATTTTCACACTATGGCTCCCCTTTCCCTTTTGATGCTGATTTCTCTCTTATCCTATGAGAAAATAAGAGAAATTATACAGCTCAAAAAGATGGCCAAATCATTTTAGGTACAATTGACAAGCTCACTAAAAACATGAATTTTTTCTATTTTTTGGCTTGCTCCACTTGTCATAGTTCTGTAAATATCGTATAATCAAACTTATTATTTGAATATCCTACCAAATGGTTAAAGGAGAGATTGGATTGCCACTGCAGGAATATTTGAAGATTTTGGCTATTGTGTGCCCTTTGGTTTTTCTGGCGGGATTTATTGACGCCATCGCCGGAGGCGGAGGTATTATTTCCCTGCCAGCCTATTTGCTTTCGGGGCTGCCCGCCCATACAGCTTATGGATGCAACAAATGCTCCTCCCTCATTGCCTGTACTGCTTCCACCATCAAATATGGACGCACCGGCAATATCCGTCTCAAACCCGCTCTGTGTGCGGCGGTTGCCTCTCTGATTGGCGCTTGGTGCGGTACCCAGGTAGTGCTGCGCCTCAGTGAGGAAACCTTTAAAATCATGGTAATGGTAGTACTGCCTATTGTGGCGGTTTTCCTGGTAACCCGTAAGGGCTTTAGAGAGGGAATTGCCGAGGAAAAAGATTTGACCCCCACCCAGCAGGTGGTTTACCCCATGGTGATCGGACTGCTCTGCGGCGCCTATGACGGCACAGTGGGCCCCGGTACCGGTACCTTCTTGATTCTGGCCTTTTCCGCCTTTATGGGCTTTAATCTGGTTACCTCCTCCGGTTGTGCCAAGGTTGTCAACCTGGGCTCCAACCTGGGTTCGGCCATCGGTGTTATTATGGCGGGCAAGGTGCTGTACAGTGTAGCCATTCCCGCGGCAGTGGCCTCTGGTTTGGGCAGTCATCTGGGTTCTAAAACCGCTATTAAGGGCGGCGCCAAGTTTATCCGACCCACCATCTTCCTGGTACTTGCCATGCTCTTTGTAAAAATTATCTACGACTTTTTCCTGGCCTAATAGATTTTTACTCACCTAAAAACAACCGGCGCTCCAACAGGAGCGCCGGTTGTTTTTTGTTTAGCTGTTTTTTCCTCCCCGCCAGCCATTGCCCTGGCCGCCGCCTGGAGCGTAGTTGCCGCTTTGGCTCTGGGATACGCTTCCTTCCGCTTCCCGGATTAAGTCCCGGATTTCCCGCATGGTCATATTCTGGACATCCTGTGGCGTGATCTCAGGCACAAGGGCCTTTAGTTCCAGATAGGCCTGGTATTTGCCAAAGGAAAACCCGGCCTCATGGGCCTGCTGTACCTGTTGGGGGTTATCTACAGCCTGACAGAACACATTGCCTTTTCCCATGCAGGCAGTTTCCATGGTCTGTAAAATTTCCTGGCTCTGAACCTGGTCTTTTCCAGCAACCGAAAGGGAGAGCAGTTCCTCCCGTTGGAGATACTCCACAATGGTGGGACAGTTTAAAATTTCCTCCAAGGCCTGGGAATAGGTGAGAAAATCCAGTGACAGCTGCTGGCACAGCTCCCGGCCATCCTGGTTGTACCCTTCCACCGAAACCACCCGGTCAAATCGGTTGATTCCCAGCTCAAAGGAGGGGTTGATATCCACACTGATAAAAGAGGTGGGGACAAAATAGAACCAATACCCGGTAATTCCCACCACTAAAAACAGCAGGCAAGCCATGGCGGCCCTATAAAAACCTGTACGCTTGGGTGGGGGAGCAGCCATCTTTTGCCGCAGGTGGCGCAAGGTTTCTTCTTTAAGTGTCTGGCTGGCGGTCACCTGGTCAAAAGCGTCCCGAATTCTGTTGTCCATTGTCATCACCTCCCAGTTTTTCTTTGAGCATTTGACGGGAACGGGTCAGAAAGGTATAGATGGTATTGACATTCCGGTTGAGAATCCGGCCGATTTCCGGGGCGGTGTATCCTTCATAATAGTGGAGGTAGACCACATCCCGGTATTTGACGGGCAGGGAGAGCACCGCTTCCAGTACCCCCCGGTGCTCATGGGATACCTGATCCGGCTGGTCCAGCAGTTCATTCAGCGAGAGAGTACGGCTGCGGAAAAAGCTGCGAATCAGATCCCGGCAGGCGTTGATGGCCACCCGGATGATCCAGGCTTTTTCATGGGCCTCACTTTCAAATTCTGTGGAATTGGTCAGATATTTTAAAAACACCGTTTGAAAGACGTCCTCGGTGTCTGCGTGATTTTTCAGATGAATCATACAGATCCGCCGGACGGTGTCACCATATTGAGAGATGGCCCGGCTGGCCTCCTGCTCGGTTCTCATTTTACCTTCTCACCCTTGCTTTGTTGGCTTAGTTGGCGCTGTGGTGGTCGCAAACTCCATCTCCATCGGCATCTACAAATCCCTGGCCGCAGCCTCTGTGGCCTCCTCGGCCGCCCTGCTGCCAGTTGTCACAGACGCCGTCTCGGTCGGTGTCAACAAACTCCTGGCCGCGGCCTCTGTGGCCTCCCCGGCCGCCCTGCTGCCAGTTGTCGCAGATGCCATCTCCATCAGCGTCTATAAACTCCTGGTTACAGTTGGCGCCCGTACATCCCTGGCCTCTGCCTGCTCCCCAGGCGGGTCCCGAGGCGAAAGCCACAGCGGAAGTTGCGCCTACCAGCAGTACGGCAATCAAAATGGCAATTAATTTTTGTTTCATGGTAATACCTCCTGTGTGTTGAAAAGTGTTTTCACTATCAATACGATTGAAAGAGGGCAATCCATTCATCAAAAATAAAAAAACAACCGGTTTTTTATCCGGCTGTTTTGAAAGAAAGCTTATTTCTTTTTAGCGGGCTTACTTTTTTGCTGCCAGCCCATATTTTTTTTGGTTTTTTTAATAAGACGACCCAGCATAATACCGGCGGTTGAGATAATAAAGCCCAAGTAGGCCGCCAGAATATAATTGAGACAAAATGCCAAAGCGCTTTGATTATACAATAAAAATACCAGAGGTAAAAAAATCAAGCCAGCCATCAAAGGGTAGAGATATTTAACTGGGAACCGAGAGGTGGCAAAGATGCCCCCAATTACCGCGGCACCAATGGTGTTGGCATACTGCATTACCATTACAATAACAGTAGTGGTGGGGAAAAAATAGACATATCCATAGGTAATACAGTACAGTCCCAAATAGATGAGAGCTTGTGCGAATATTTCTCTTTTTATAGCCTCTCGCCGTTGTGCTGGAGTCTCTGGCTCCTCCTGAGGCATAGGGGAATATTGATTACGCATCCGAAACAGGACCTCCTCTTAGGGAAAGGGTTGTTGGGACAACCACAAAAATGAATACCAGCCAATTATAGCACAGATTATACTGGATGAAAAGAATACATTGTGCCCTATGGGGCAAAAAGATATGGAAAATTGGTTTCTTTCCTGGTGGAAAGGTGGTATACTGTCTGGTAGAAAAACCAGACCAAAGATTCGTCAGGGAGGGACAACCATGCAAGTATATGATACCGTAAAGAAAATGCAGTTGGAAGCCAATGTGGAGGACTTATTGCGCTTTATGCAGGAGGGACGTCAGGTGGATTTGGTTTTGTATGAGCCCAAAACCGATAGCGACGGATATCTCACCTGGGATATTGAACACTGGAGCGCGGTAGACGCCAAACGGTATATTCGTACCTACACCTTGAAGGGACGGGTGCTGCGTGATTCCACTACTCACAACATTTACGATATCAAAACCGACTTTAAACCAGAAGAGGCCAAAGAGGTTCAGTTGAGCTAATCCAATCAGAAGAAAACGGCATAGCGGAGGCTATGCCTTTTTTTATAAATTTACTTCCACTTGATAATTCTCATCAATTAAAAGATAGGGATAGCCATAATGCTGGCACAGATTCAGGTAGTGGGCATTTTCCGCAAGGAGATGCTCTTTGGTGCACCAGGAGTCGTCTTTGCGCTTTTCAATCTCACAGGCGTGGTTTTTTACATCAGAAAAGTGCTCCTCAATATATTGCTTGCTCATAACCAGGCAATAATAACGAATTTCCTTTAAATAGGATTGGGAAAAGCTTTTGTCCCACCCAAAGGGAATATAGCTGCCTTCTATCACAAGATTCTGTTTGTTTTCAATAGCAGTTTTGATGATTTCCCGAAGGATTGGCCATAAATACTCTTCCAATTGACTGTCGTCTTTTGGTGTTAGGTTGGTGTAGCCGCTGCGTATAAGCCCCATTTTTAAATGATCGATGGACAGGTAGGGAAAGCCATACTTTTCAAGGAGCTTTTGTGCCAGCAATGTTTTGCCGGTATGGGAAGCGCCGGTAACCAAGACGATCATTTTTCTGCCTCCCTCAATGGGACATTGGGATTTTTATTTTACATTAAAGTTATTATAAGATGCGGATACCTATTTTGTAGCTGCAATCAAGTGGAGGAGGTCTGTTTCTGTTCCCGGGCGATCAGTTTCTGGTTGAGAACATTGTATCCCATTACGCCCACCATCACCACTGTCGCTCCAAAGAAAGCCAGAGGAGTGATGGTTTCTCCATAGAAAATGGCTACCCAAATTGGCCCTAAAATAGGGTCGATGGTAGCAATTAAAGAAGCGGTAACCGGTTCGGAGAGAGCGATACCTTTCCCCAGAATTGCGTAGGCGATGCTCATTTGGAAAACCCCCATGACAGCCAGTCCAAAGATAATGGGGAAGGAAAAGTCTGTTTCTCTGAAATAGAAAGGGATACCACTAAGGGCGCAGAACAACTGTCCCCAGAAGTAGGAGGAAAGGGAATCGGCTCCAGGCAGCAAATTGATCATAAAAACGCCGGAATAGGTCAATCCTGAGAGCACTGCCACAATGTTGCCTGCCATTCCGCCCCCGGACAGGCTGTCTATAAAAAAGCAGACAATTCCTGAAAAAATGACCACACAGGTGGCAATATCCAATTTTCGAGGCCGGTGATGGAAGATCAGCCAATTGAGCAGGATCAGGAATACCGGCATGGTATATTGCAGCACTACCGCATTGGCGGCAGTGGTCCATTTGGTGGCGACTGTGTATAGAGTGGTAGTCAAAAACACACATAGAGCACCAAAGAAAACCGAAGGGTTGTGCTGGATGGGATGTCCGATTTTTTTCAGGTAGAGTCCGGTAACCAGACAGGCGAAAATGTTACGTCCTCCATTGATAGCCACTGGGGACCAGGGTATAAATTTAATAATTACCCCACCAGTACTGAATAGAGCCGCTGCGAGAAACACATAAAACGGACCCAGCCGCCGGCTGTTCCAGTCCACTGAAGATGGTGACATCTCTCAACACTTCCCATTCCTGTAAAAGTAGAGATATTCCCATTGAGGAACACTCTGCCTTTATCATATGGCTGGGTTTTTGCCCTGTCAATTACAAACAGACCCGGCCGAAAAAATTCGGCCGGGTCCACAAAAAGGATCTGAGGGAATCTACCATATTACCCAATTACGCAACGGTTTTGCTGCCGTCTCCTGCCAGATAGATGGTGACAGGGGTTTCAGGCTCCTCCCCTGGCTGGCTAACCAGCCCTACCTGTATTTGACAGCTTTTCAAAGGCTGTTCACCCAATTGGTGGGTATAGGGGGTGGCTGCTTGCCAGCTGCACTGTTCACTTTCCTGGGTAAAAGCGGTGAACTCCTGGGTGTTTTGGCTGTCCAGTGCTACAGTTCCCGACACCTTGAGGGAGAGAAGTTTCCCCTCAGGAAGCTGGTCCGGTGTGGTAAAGGAAATGGTATTGGTTTGGGGATCATAGGCGGCAGAGTCAGAAACCTGAGCCAGGGCAGTTTCCTCCTCTGTAGGAGCTGGGTCCTCCACCAGAACGGGAGTGACTTCTATGGACACAAAGGAGGGCAGTACCCCTCCCAATAGACCCATTTGTGTCTGTTCCAGATAGAGGGAGAAGGTGTATCCATACCGGTTCCAAGTGGCTAAAGCAGGGCCTCCTGCCGACTCCTGAATTCGTACCTGGACACCATCATAATCCTGGATGGAATCACTTTCAAACTCCAGATTGGGGATACCGCTGATATCCTGATCCTCACCTTTGGCTACCCGCAAGGTGCCCTCCAGTTCTTCCTCAAATAGAAAATCCAGTTGTGCCACAGTCTCGTCAATCAACCAACACTGATCCAGTGTAACATCGTCCCTCTCCGGAAGGTTGGACAGGGAAAAACCAGCTACTTCGGTAAAATCAGGGGTTTCATAAGAAACCATTGGATTGGGCTGCTGTGCCTCCTCTGAAGAGGAGCTAGAAGAGCTGCCGGAGGATGTGCTGCTGGGCTGACTGCTGCACCCAGTGGTCAGAAGGAGCAGCGCTGCGCAACAGATGGCTAAGTTTTGTCGTTTCATATTTATGATACCTCACTTTTTTCAATGTGTTGTTTGCTGGAAGAAGTACCTCCTGTGGGAAAAGCAGGAAGTGTATTTTTATTGTGCACTTTTATTGTGAAGAAACTGTGCTTATTTTCCAAAATAATTGATACGAGTTTTTGACCATCCTTTGATATAGTGTCAAAAGAAACAGTTTTGATTGCATCTCTTTGTCAATTGCAACCAGTAAGGAAAGAGATTATAATAAAATGGCATACCCTTTTCAAACTGTCTGACCGAAGGGAGTATCAGTCTGTGAAAACTGTTTATGACGGCAAAGAACACTGCTGTGGCTGTACCGCCTGTGAAAACAGCTGCCCCACAGGGGCGATTTCTATGTCCCCTGACTGGGAGGGCTTTCTTTATCCAGTGATTGATCCATTTCGTTGTATAGATTGTGGTGTCTGTCGGAATGTATGCCCCTTTGAGCATGCCGACCGGGTCAAATACGGGCCTTTTCAAAAGTCCTTTCTGGCACAGCATCGGGAGGAAAATGTCCTGATGCAGTCTACATCCGGTGGGGCTTTCACCGCCTTGTCCGACTGTATTTTGACACAGGGCGGCGTTATCTACGGAGCAGATTTTGATGGGGAATGGCATGTGGTTCACCGCCGGGCCCAAACCGATGCTCAACGGGATCGAATGAGGATTTCCAAATATGCCCAAAGCGATTTGCGGGGTGTTTTCCAGCAGGTAGAACAGGATTTGTCGGTGGGACGGATGGTGTTGTTTACCGGAACCCCCTGCCAGTGTGCTGGTTTGCGGAGTTTTATGGAGGGCAAGGATACCAGCCGGCTGTATTTATGTGATATCATATGTTATGGAATTCCCAGTCCCATGATCTGGCAAAGCTTCTGCCGGATGATTGAGCAGGAGAGGGGTGGACAGGTCAGTCAGGTGCAGTTTCGAAGCAAGGCCTATGACTGGAGCAGGGAAAACAGCAATAAGGTGTTTTTGATGGCCACCACAGAAGATCCCGTTCTGCGGTTGGATGATCGATACTATCAGTTGTTTTTTAAGGTGCGCTCGGTGATCCGACCCTCCTGCGGCAGTTGTCCCTTTACTGACCGGTCCCGGCCAGGAGATTTGACCATCGCCGATTACTGGGGTGTGGAGAAATATCTGCCTCAGTACAACGATCCCAGAGGGATGTCTCTGATATTGGTCAACTCCTCCAAGGGGGAACAGCTGTTGGAATGGGCCCAGGACGCTATGTTTTATCTGCTGCGTCCCGCCAGCGAGTGTATGGCGGAGCAGGCCCGTTTGCGGGAGCCGGTACAGCTGCCAGCCAATCGCAGGGAGTTTTGGGAATATTTTGATGCCCATGGTTTGGCTGCGGCTTTGGAAAAATTCGCCGGCCATCAGGCGTGATGGGTTGTCCTATAATTTAAGAGAGGTAGTTTCCATGAAGTTTCAATCCAGCTTTTCCACAGGGGAATGTAAAGAGAGATTGCAGTGGGGGTTTCGTACCCATAACCGGGTGGAGGAAGACCGGTATGCCGGATGGGTTTTGGGTTCGGTGTTCAGTGTCTCCCTGATGGCGGGAGATGAGACCCGTAAAAATTTTTATCCGGTATCCAATAAGGCGTTGGGTATCTTAAAAGACAAAGATGGCGGAACCCAAGGCAGCATCTATTATTTTAAAGGCCTCACCGATCCAGTTTCCCTGGTCTTTTGGATAGCGGTGGTCTTTTGTGTGCTGCTGTTTGTCCGTTCTCGTTATGGGCTGAGTCTGGGCCAATGTTTGCTGGGGGCGCTCATTTGGACTGCCCTTGTAGCTCTGGTCACCTATTTGTATACCAACTGCTCCCAGGAGGGAAAGCTGGCCACCCAGCACCTGCGGGAGTATATTACCAGCACATTGGGCCTGGAACCAGAAGAATAGCGCTATTAAAAAGGCCGGAACAGCAACGCTGTTCCGGCCTTCTTTGTTGAGTCGTGAAAAATTTTTAGGTTTTTCGAACAAACTCGTCCCGGCAAACGGGACAGGTAATGACAATCTTTCCTCTGCCCTTGGGGACCCGGACTTTTTGCCCGCAGCGGGGGCAGCGGAAAAAGCGGTGGGTTTTCCGCTGGGCGAACTGATTGGACAGAGATTGCCACCAGTTACGAATTTTACGAATCTGGCTGAGAAACCAGAAATTTTCCTGCTGCCGCCGGACGATTTGGCGGGAAAGGGTTCGGTAGAGGGAAATGACCAACAGGACTGTACCCAATAGATCCAGCAGAGGCTGCCGGGTGATAGTGGCCAAAAGGGACAGGATCAAAGCTGTCCCAATCAGGGTATATCCCAAGGTGTCGGCGCCATACCGACCGTAAAGAAATTGCCGCAGTTTTTCGGTGAACCGCATCATTTGTTTTGCTCCTTTGTTTTGAGAGGCTGCTCCCCCGCCAGTTCATCCTCCATAATTTGTACCGAAAGTACAATCAGCCGCACCATTTCCGCCAGGTTTTCCCGACCCAGGCGGCGGCTGAGGGCGCCAATACGGCGGTGTGCAAGGGCCTCTTTTTCCGCCACAAAATCCTCTCCCCGCTGGGTGAGGGTTACCAGCAGCTTGCGCCGGTCATGGGGGGATACCCGCATGGCGATCAGCCCCTTTTTCCGAAGGGAGGCCAAGGCGGAGGTGATTCTGGCCCGGGTGACACCTAACTCATCACTGAGGGTGGAGGGATAGACCGCGTGGGCTCTGCTCTCATAAATGTGGTAGAGCACCTGCATCTCTCCTTGCCAAAACTGGGTGATCTCGTCAAAGGTACTGCTGCGATAAATCCCTTTTAACAGGCCAATTAACTCCATTTCCAGCTGGTCCGCCATAAGAAGCCTCCTTTCTGGGGGATGTTTTGTCACTCATTATAGATCAGCCTCTGTCTCAAAAGCAAGACAGAAGAAAAACTGTTTGCAGTTTGTTTAAAAAACGGTCATTCTCCCAACCCATTCAGTTGCAGCAGGGTCAAGATTTGGCTGCCTACCAGCTTTTTGCCCAGGGCCTCCCGAAATTTCGCTGTTTTGGTTTTGTTTTGCTTTCGCAGTTCCTCCAGTTGGGCGGCAAGCTCTGACTGCTGGATGAGCAGCAGTTCATAAAAGTTTTCAAAAGCCCCCAGACGTTCTATGGCCTCTCCCTTGGCCTGGCCATTTTCCAGTACCAGTTCTTCCAAAGGCAGAGAAAACTGTCCATCCTCCTGGCGGGTGGTATATCGTTTCACAGGCTCGGTCCCCCTTTTCCGGTTGCGGCAATACAACCACTTGTTTCCCTCTCTATACTACCACTTCCCATGGCAATTGACCAGTATCTGCATAGGCCTGGCTGCCTTGACAAAAATATACAAAAGAAGTATACTATTCCTATCCAACTGAAACCCAAGGAGGATGTTTATGGGAAACGTATGGACCGCTTTTTTTCTCACCCTGATTGCCGGACTGAGCACCGGAATCGGCAGCGCCATGGCGTTGCTGGCCAAGCGGACCAACCGCTGCTTTCTGTCGGTGAGTTTGGGCTTTTCCGCTGGCGTGATGATCTATGTATCAATGATTGAGATTTTCCATAAGGCCCAGGATTCCCTGGTATCCCAGCTGGGTACACCGGCAGGGAACTGGGTTACTGTTCTGTCCTTTTTTGGGGGGATGGCCCTGATCGCCATTATTGACCGACTGATTCCCTCAGAGGAAAACCCCCATGAAGTGCGCTCTGTAGAAGAGGAGGGAGCGCAGAGTGCCTCTTCCAGCAAACTGATGCGTATGGGGGTCTTTACCGCTTTGGCCATTGGGGTACACAACTTTCCTGAGGGGCTTGCCACCTTTGTCTCGGCTCTCCAGGAGCCTAGTTTAGCCATCCCCATTGTGGCGGCCATCGCCCTTCACAATATCCCCGAGGGAATTGCTGTATCGGTTCCCATCTATCAGGCAACCGGTTCCAGGCTAAAGGCCTTTCGTTACTCTTTCCTTTCGGGTTTGGCCGAGCCAGCTGGCGCGCTGATTGGCTGGCTACTGCTGATGCCCATTATGAGCGATTTGGTCTTTGGGGTGATCTTCGCCGGAGTAGCGGGCATTATGGTGTTTATCTCTCTGGATGAACTGTTGCCAGCGGCTCGGGAATATTGCCAGCCCCATCTGGCCATCTATGGAATGATCTCCGGCATGGCAATGATGGCGGTCAGCCTGCTGCTCTTTGTGTGATGGTTTGGTCATAAAAAGTTTTTAATTTTTTTGCAGTTTCCTCTTTATTTTTATTAGTTTACTGAGTATACTATTTTTCAAACAAGGCGTTTCATTCATAAAAAGGGAAAGAGGAATTCTGTTATGAAAAGAAATTTCGCTATTACTTGTATTACCGCTTTGCTGGTGCTTTTTTCGGTGGGATGTTCCCAGAAAGCCGATGAAAAAACCATGCCTACAGATCAGGAAATTGTAGAGGCGCTTTCCGACTGCCTGGAAGATACTGTCTACCAGGACCCGGCTGCCTATCCATCTCTCAATGATTTTCTACAGGCCAATTTGGGGCTGACCGAGCAGGATGTCTCTGACGCGGTATTGTATATGGGCGCACCCAATCAGAACACCACTTTCTTTTTAATTCTCACCAAGACGGAGGATGGAGACACCCAGCAGATTCTGGAAAAGCTGGAAAATAAAATGAAGGCCCAGGTTGAAACCGCTGAAATGGGATATATGAGTGGATATACCGAATATGACATTATTGAGAAGGAAAATAAGATCTTCGCTATTATGAATCAGGACGCGGAGAAATTTACTCAGATGCAGACCTACTGTAACGAGCTGTAAAAATTTTTCAAAGTGCAGGGAGAGGACCGGAACCGGTCCTCTCCCTTTTGTTTTTCCTGAACCCCCAGCGGGAATTCCTATAGGAATCCTGTATGGATTTGTCTGTATAAAATCCAGAGTATACAGAGGAAGCGCCTATATTGTTATAGCCTTTTCTTATGGGTTTTTCTCTATAAAACAGCCTGTTGGGCTGCCGAGGAGAGGAATGGAAAAATTCATGTGTTAAATTTATAACATGGGTTTAAAAAATAGCAGTATTTTTGTTACATTCAAGACTAGAAATAGCCGGGAACAACATGGTATAATACCAGCATTGTTATTTTTTTATCATATTGTTTTTTTGCTTTGTATATTCATTTTCTGTAAGGAGGAGCCCTATGACTTACAGTTACTATCCGGGATGTACCCTGAAAACCAAGGCCAAGGAGTTGGACCTGACCGCCAGACAGGCGGCCGCAGCCCTGGGAATCACTTTGGAGGAACCGCCTGAGTGGCAGTGCTGCGGCGCTGTTTACCCCCTGGCCCAGGACGAGATTGCCACCAAGCTCTCCCCGGTGCGCACCCTGGCCTATGCCAGTCACCACAACCAAAAACTGCTGACCCTCTGTTCCGCCTGTCACCATGTGCTCAAGCGGGTCAACGACGATATGAAGACAAATGAGGACCAGCGCCGGAAGGTCAACAACTATCTTCAGTACCCCACCCCCTACGCTGGTGAGACCCAAGTGGTCCACTATTTGGAGATGCTCCGGGACGAGGT
>CALXEL010000005.1 GCA_944387315.1 uncultured Clostridia bacterium | reverse complement strand
CTATATTCCCGCGGGCATTTTTGCGTTGTCAGATCCGGAGTTGAGCGGGTTGGCATTGGCTCAGGGAGTGGATGTGCTGACATTGAGTTGGAAAAATTTCCTTTTTGGGAATTTGTTGCCTGTAACCTTGGGAAATATCATTGGTGGCTCCGGTATGGTAGGGGCAATATATTGGGCGATCTATCTGAAAAAGAGCAATAAAACCATTGAGGTCAGGAGATGAAGTGTTGGATAGAAATCAGCGAAAGAAAGAGTTGCGCAGACAAATCAATGAGAAAATTGACCAGTTGGGTGAGGCGTATTGCCGGCAGGCGGATGCTGCCATCTGCCAGCACATTATAGAGCTGCCTGACTATCAGTCAGCGGGAACTGTTTTCTGTTTTGTAGGTACTCAGCGGGAGATCTGTACCAATCCCATTTTACAGGATGCTCTCACCCAAGGGAAACGGCTGGGAGTTCCCAGGTGTATTGCCAAAGGGGAAATGGAGGTTTTTCAGATCAAAAGTTTGGATGACTTGCAGGAAGGCAGCTATGGTATTTTGGAGCCAAAATCTGAGTGTCCTAAAATCCCTCCCCAGGAAATTGATTTTGGAGTCATTCCCTGCGTTTCCTGTGACCGTCAGGGCCATCGCCTAGGCCATGGAGGCGGTTACTATGACCGCTATTTACAGAACTGCGGTTTCCCTATGGCGGTCATCTGTAGGGAAGAGCTGCTTTGTGATGAAATTCCTACTATGGAGCACGATATTCATATCCAGTTTGTAGTGACAGAAAAAGGCGTTTTTGCCAGCCCGGAAAAGGATTGAGCTTTTCCGGGCCTTTTTATTTACGGGGATTTTACTGGTTAAAAGATCTGTTTGGGCATATTGTGTTAAAAATATATCAATTTTTAAAATCTTTTATGGAAAAGAACGGCTTCAGATCAGAATTGATATAAAAAAAGCAAAAATTGAGCATACCTCCTTTGTGAGGAATATGGTTAAATAGAATCAGGGTTATTTTATTTGGCTACTACAGTATAAAGGAGCGATCGAATTAATGGAACAAATGATGGAAAAGGCATTCGCTTATGTAGAATCCCATCGGGAAGAAGCTATTGCTGTCTACCGGGATATGATCAATACCAAAAGCTACGCCCGGGAGCCAGAAGGTGTTCGGAATATGGCGGACCTGCTTCAGCGGCTGTTGGAAGCGGAAGGTTTTGTATGTAAGCAGATTGATGTGGGAGCCAATGGTCCCACCCTTGTGGGAATTTTGGGAGAGGACCGTCCTGGCAAACCGATTCTTTTCTCCGGCCATATGGACACTGTGCTGAGCAATGAAACCTATCCTGACAATCCATTCCGCATTGAGGATGGCAAGGCCTATGGTCCAGGTGTTTTGGATATGAAAGGCGGCATTGCCATCGCTCTCAACACAGTGAAGGCTTTAAAGGCAGCTGGATGGGCTGAGCGCCCTATTAAATTTTTGATCTCTGGTGATGAGGAAATCAATCACACTGGTTCCCGGGGAGCCAAAGTCTTTGAAGAGGAGGCCAGAGGGGGGCTGTGTGCTTTCAATCTGGAAACCTCTCCGGTTAACAATTGCCTCTGCGTATTCCGCAAGGGAAATACCCGTTTCAATATTTCGGTGGAAGGCCGGGAAGTACACGCCGGAAACGACTACGAAAAAGGAATTAACGCCATTGATGAAATGGCATTTAAAATTATCGAGTTGCGTGGAATGACCAATATGGAAATTGGCACTACTATTAACTGTGGCGTTATCAAAGGGGGTACAGTTTCCAACGCGGTACCTAAGCACTGTGAAATGGAAGTGGATATGCGTTTTTGCAGTGTGGAAGAGATGAACAAAGCCAAAGCCAAGGCGGAAGAACTGGCTATGCGCACCCATGTTCCCGGCACCAAAACCACTTTCCGGTACTTAAATATTATGGATGTGTTTGAAGAAACACCGGAAGGTTACCGGTTCTATGAGTTTATTGACAAGATCTCTCAAAGAATTGGTATGGGGCCCATCCCTGCGGTACGGTTGGGTGGAGGCTCTGACGCTGCCTATACCACGATGGCTGGGGTTCCCACTGTATGCTCTTGCGGTATTCGTGGTGAGTGGAACCATACCACCCGGGAATATGCGGTAGTAGAGTCTTTGTTTGAGAGAAGCAAACTTTACGCTGCGGTTATTCTGCATATTGACGAGTTTGTCCAGGGTGAAAAGTAAACAACAAAAAGCGGAGTCTGTGACTCCGCTTTTTTTATAGATCCATATTTATTCTATTTGGCTTTGATGAAATAGTCTTTCACTCTGCTGCCAATGAGAAGAATGATAGCCGAGGTAATAATTGCCTCCATCAACATATAGGAGCCATTATAGGTTAAGGAATAGAGCCATACTGGCTGTCCCTCAGGGGCATAGACATCCCAAATTAAAATACCGGACAGAAAATGGCAAACAAACCGGCCGGCAAAGCAAACAATACAAGCAATGGTCATCCGCACCGAATCACTCATCTTGTCATCCAAATTGCGATATATGGGACCGGCAAAGCAAAGCACAGTAAAGGCGATCACATAGTCCAGCATAATGACCAGAACGAAGGATAGCAGGTCCTGGGTGGGTGGGGGATAGAAGCCCATCAGCATTTGCAGCATGGAGTAAGCGAACGAAACCAGCACACTCCATTTAAAATCATACTTAAAGGAAATCAGCAAAATGGGCAGCATGCTGCCAATGGTTACCGATCCGCCATTGGGCAGTTTGAAAACCGCAAAGATGGAGAGCACTACAGCCAGCGCTACCATCAGGGCGCTTTCGGTCAACATACGGGTTTTGGTGGTTGTCATAATTTTGTACCTCCGTTTTTTTCACTCTCCCTGTTCATCCAGGAGATGTTTTTGCCATGTTGGCAAAATAAAAACCGCAGGACAAAATGCCTGCGGTGATGTGGGTACAAAAATTGTATCTTCCTACGCTGGCATTATCCAGATCAGGTTTATGGGTCTGAGCACCTTGCTGCTCACTCTCAGCCGGAGATTGGTCCAGCTCCCCCTATGAACGTTGTCAGTATAGCACCATGCTGTATGGATGTCAAGTCGATGCCATCAAAAGGCAAGACTCTTTCCACAAAACAAAAGCCGGAAGTCTTTTAAACCTCCGGCTTTTTTAAATTTGCAGAACTGGTTGTTACCGAATTTCAATGGTTTTGGCTTGGGTTTTGGAAGGCTCTGCTTTAGGCAAAGTCAGTTCCAGTACGCCATTGTTATAGCTGGCGGAAATTTCATCTGCTTTGATATTGGAGATATCAAAGCTACGGGTATAGGAGCCATAGCTGCGTTCTTTGCGAACATACTGCTCTTCTTTGTTTTCTTTCTCATCGCTATGTTCAGCCTGAATGGTCAACAGGTTACCATCCATACTGATATGAATATCTTCTTTGGAAAATCCGGGAAGTTCCGCTTCCATCAGGTAGTGGTCGCCTTTATCTAAGATATCGGTTTTAAAATCAGTCCAACCTTTTGCAAAATCTCCCCAGAAGGATTTTTCCAGTGTATCAAAGTAGTTGGCAAGGCTATTGGCTCTGCGGGATGGCATCAATTCAAACATATAAAAGACCTCCTAAATGCTGTGTTTTCTATCTCTATTTTATGTAAGTTATCTGTAGTAACGGCACAAGGCAACCGCCTTCTTTCCTGAGGCCTTTGGGCCTCTTTGTTCTCTTTTTATGCTTTCATTATAGTTGGGGATTGTGACAAATCAACGGATGAAATTTTGATAATTTGTAAATTTTAGCACTCTATATAATTGAGTGCCAATACATTTTTTTGAAAATACCAACGTTTTGTACATTGATATTTTGGGGTATAAATCAAAGAAATTCGGCCATACTGATAAAGACCCAAGAGAAAAGGAGTGTATAAAAAATGGCCAATGCTAATGCAAATCATGCAATTGAATGTACTGTAACCAACTGCGCGAACCACTGTGGAAGTGAGAACTACTGTGTACTGGATAAAATTCGTGTTGGTACCCATGAAGTAAATCCCACCATGAGTCAGTGTACCGACTGCCAGTCCTTCCAAATGAAGAAGTAGTTCAGTAGGGCCAAAACAGAAAAAGACCTTCCTGTTCTTCTTTCGCGCAGCGAAAGAAGAGGAAGGTCTTTTATTTTATCTTTATCTTTGCCCTAAAGGATAAAGAAAAAAGATTTGCAACAGGCAGATATTTATGATACAGTTAACTTTGTAACTATACCCAGAACAAAGGTGTTGGGAAACAATGAGTGTTCGAAAAGAAAAAATGAAAAAACTGGCGGAGATTGCCCGGCTGTATTACGAGCAGGATCAAACCCAAAGCCAGATAGCCAAAGCCTATGGTGTTTCCCGGCCTTTGGTGAGTCGTATGCTCAAAGAGGCAAAAGAGTATGGCATTGTCACTGTACATATTGCGGCTCCCGGAGAGGGAGAAAGCCTAATTTTAAATCAGGCGAAAAACTTATTCGGTATCCAAGGGGGGGCTTTGATCCCCCAGGAAAATAGCGACTACATGACCAATCAAGCTTTGGCAGATGCAGCATTTCGCTATATAACAGGTCTGGGTGGACGGAACCTGGGCCTTGGGTGGGGAACCATTGTGGGAGAGATGGTTTCTCTTTTGGAAAAGGCTCCTCCGCAACGAATGGGATTTCGCACGGTTAGTCCATTGGTAGGCAACAGCAATGTCTCCAACCGCAATTATCATTCCAACGAGAGTGTACGGATTGTGGCCCAGCAGACCATGGCAGAACCAGTTTATCTCTATGCCCCTGCCTTTGCTGGAACATTGCAGGAGCGGCAGCTGATTGAACAGATGGAGAGCTTTCGCCAGGTTTATGGCAAATGGGAAAAAATAGATGTAGCTCTGGTCAATATTGGAAACTACCCTTCCACACCAGATTTTGCCTCTGTGGCCCGGTACGGCAGGTTGCTTTCGGAAAAACATGCTGTTGGCAGGCTGTTGGCCTACTATTTTAACCGTCAGGGTGAGATTATCCGCTCCGATACCGACTATGCCATTCAAATTCCCACCCAGCTGTTGGGTCGCTGTAAGCATGTGGTGGGGGTATGCTCGGCAAATGTGCGACCGCAGACATTGGCAGGAGCGCTGCGTACTGGTCTGATCCATCATATCATCGCTACCGAGTCCTCACTGCGGGCAGCTGCCGAGTGCAGGGAGGATTAAAAAGACAAAAAATATTTCAACTGCCTTCGGATTACGAAGGCAGTTTTTTGTTGTCAGTTGTTCCATATTATCCAGCTTTTTCCTGTCTAAAATATAGATTCTTATTCTATTGCATTGACATTTGTTACTATACTAGATATAGTAAAGTTACATAAGTTACACTCACCTGACAGGGGGAAGAATGAGATGGCAATGGATCGGGAACTGCTTGGCCGGTGCCTGCTTAGCGCGGCCCAGCTGTTGCAGGAGAACAGTGGGACTTTAAGTGAAATTGACTCAAAATTTGGAGATGGGGACCATGGGGTCACCATTGGAAAAATAGCCAAGCTTATCACCAAGAAAGTACAGGACTGGACTGATGATTCTCTCTATGACTTTCTGGATAATCTGGGCATGGGCGTTATGGGAATTGGCGGCGGCAGCGCGGGACCCTTGTATGGCACCATGATTGGGGGATTGGCGGAGCCTTTGGAAGATGGCAAAAGCCAGATTGATGGTGCCACTTTAAAAGCAATGCTGGTGGCAAGCCGGGATGCCATGTTTGAGATTTCCACCGCCAGAGTAGGGGATAAGACCATGATGGATGCTCTCATTCCCGCTGTAGAAGCGGCCCAGCAAGCTGAGGATGATATTAAAGCCATCCTGAATGCGGCGGCCAAAGGAGCGCAGGAGGGAGCCAAAGCCAGTGAGGGCTTTGTATCCAAATTTGGCAGGGCCAAGAGCTATAAGGAACAGACCATTGGCACACCGGACGCGGGCGCCGTCAGTACAGCTCTCTTTTTTGCCGGTCTGGCCAAGGGAATGGAGTAATTTTGAATCGTTGGGCGAGTACGCCAATAATGGGATAAAACAGAGAGGAGTTACACTATGAAAATGAAAAAATTTATCAACAGCCAGGAGGATCTGACTAAGGAGCTGTTGGAAGGCTTTGTAGCGGCCAATCGGGATCTGGTCAGCTTGCACCCCCAGAACATGGTTGTGAACAACAAATTGGAAACCGCCGATCGTGTTACCATTGTAACCCAGGGTGGATCCGGCCATGAGCCCGCCATCAGTGGATTTGTTGGCGAAGGTATGGTGGACGTTTCGGTAGTTGGTGATATTTTTGCAGCGCCTGGTCCTCAGGCTTGTGTAGAAGCCATTCAGCTGGCCGATAAGGGCAAAGGTGTCCTTTACATTGTCCTCAACCACGCTGGCGATATGCTCACCGGTAACCTGACTATGAAACAGTGCAAAAAACTGGGCCTCAATGTGGGTAAAGTTGTGACCCAGGAAGATATAGCCAACGCTCCCCGCTCCAACAGCGATGACCGCCGGGGCCTGGTAGGCTGTGTGCCCACCTATAAAATCGCCGGTGCTGCTGCCGCTGAGGGAAAGAGCCTGGAAGAAGTTGCCGCTATTGCTCAGCGTTTCGCCGACAATATGGCTACACTGGCTGTGGCGGTACGGGGTGCTACCCATCCCGCAACTGGCAGTATGCTGGCTGACCTTGGGGAAGATGAAATGGAAATCGGTATGGGCCAGCATGGAGAGGGCGGCGGTGGCCGTCAGCCTATGAATTTTTCTGCGACTACCGCAGTGATCTTTCGAAACAGCAGTAAGGAGGAAAAGAGATGGCAGCCACTTATATGCACATTGGTATTCCGGTAACCAATAAAAAGCCGGGAATGACCTACAATGAGGATATGAAGCTGTGGATGAGCAATCCCGATGATTACGACTATAAAATTGAGTACCTGAAATTTGAGGAAGGCACACCATTCCCTGAGATCATGCATAAGAATCCCTATGTAGCTTACAAGGTGGATGATGCCGAGCCCTATTTAAAAGCCGCTGATCAGGTAATTTTTGGGCCGGTTGCCCTGAACGAGACCACAAGAATTGCCTTTATTATCCAGGACGATGCCATTATCGAGCTCTACGAAGAAAAATAGAACCCCTCTGTTATCAAATCGACGGCCCCGAAGAGTATTCTTCTCTTCAGGGCCGTCGATTTTTTCAAGCTGTTATTTAATTGTGTTTACGTGTTTCCCAGTAGTCCAACATACCGGAGCCAGTGGTAAACCATACTTCCTCAAAGCTACCGATGTAGTCCAGCAGCTCCTCCACCAGATGAATCCGGCCAGGGGTGCCAATGGTCTGGGGGTCCAGCTGTAAAACGTAACAAAGTCCTCGGTCGTAATGGCCGGTAAATTCATCCTTCCAATTGTTCAGAACCTGGGTGTAGTTGGCCACTCTGCCCTGTCCCGCGGGGAAAGCGGGGCGATAGTTAAAGGCAAAATAGGGCAGGTCATACAGGGCCCACTGGATGGGGATTTCCAATAGCAGGTCCTTCCTTTCATTGACCTCCAGCCAGTAGGGCCGGTCGTCGTTGCTCAGGGTGCTGGAGTAGCGAATACCACAGTTATAGGCCAGCTCCAGCGTCTTTAAGGTCAGCTCGCCCTCGGGGGCGCGAAATCCCTTGGGAGCCTGTCCACAGATTTCGGTCAGCGCCCGCACACCTTTTTCCATAGCCAGCTTCTGCTCCTCTTCGCTGAGAAGAGCAAAGTTTTCATGGGCATACCCATGGCAGCTGATTTCGTGTCCCTGGCAGAGGATGATTCCCATTTCTGCCGGATACAGCTCAGCTACCTTGCCCGGCACAAAAAAGGTAGCGGGCACCTTATACCGCTCCAAAACCTTCAGCAGGCGTTCCAGTCCCCGGGTCATGCCGTATTGCCCCATAGAAAGGGTCTTAGGGCGGTTGTGACAGGTTGGGTCCAGGGAAAGCCAGAACAGCTCCGCATCCAAATTGACAGTGACCATAACAGCGCATTTCGCTCCATTGGGCCAAATTACAGAACCAGCCATTTTACTTTCCCTCCTTGGTTGTGTTAAGCGCAATGGGATAGGTTTTCCGCCACCATTGGGCCACCTGTTCCCCAGTGGCAAACCACACATCCCCTTTGGCGGTCATATGGGCCAGCAGCTTTTCCAGAATCTGAATTTTTCCCGGTGTACCAGTGACCTGGGGATGCATCATAAAGACACAGCAAAGCCCATACCGGCGGTAGCCGTCAAATTCCCGGGTAAAGTTGTCCAGGACACAACTGTATCCTGAAATTCTGTCCTGGCCGCAGGGCTCAGCTGGGAAGAAGTTGTAGGCCATTTCCACATAGTCATCCAGTTCCCAGCGGGTGGGGATCTCAATGAGATCGGTCTCTTTGCCATCAATTACCGTGCGGTAGGGGCGGTCATCCCCCCGCATGGAACTGGAGTAGGAAAAACCAAGCTGGTGGAGGATAGAAGGAGTCTCCACCGACCAATCTCCTGAGGGTGTACGGAAACCCGTGACTGGTTTACCCAATATTTTGGTGTAAATTTCCTGGCTCTTCTGGAATATCTCAATCTGCTCCTGGGGTGTTTTATCAAAAAAACGCTCATGGGTATAGCCATGATGCCCGATTTCATGGCCAGCTGCCGCAATTTTCTCAATGACCAGAGGATTTCGTTCAGCTACTTGCCCTGGCACAAAAAAGGTTGCGGGAACCTGATAGCGCCCCAATACTTCCAACAGCATATCTGCTGAGCGCTTAGGTCCATATTGCCCGATGGAAGTGGATTTGATAAAGTGTTCTCCCCCTGGATAATCCCGGTTTCCATTGGCCCAAGTGGTGTCCCCGTCCAGGTCAAAGGTCAGCATCACAGCACATTTTCGGCCTTGGGGCCATTGTATCTTTTCCATAGTGATTGGGCTCCTTCCTGTTGTTTTGTCTAATCTCTATTGTAACACCTTTTTCTTTCTGTCGCTACCGCTTTAAAGAGCTATGCCAAAAATTCTTTTGCCTCAGTTGGATAAATATATGGATTTGTCTAGTTACAAACCGATAAAAAAAGAGTAGCATAAGAGAAGAATAACAATACTGTTGGAGGAGTTCCTATTGTATCAGATTGCTTACTATTTTATGCTGTTGATGATTTACAGTTTTATCGGGTGGGTTTATGAGTCGGTTCTCTGCTCTATCACCCAAAAGACTTTGGTCAACCGGGGGTT
>CALXEL010000004.1 GCA_944387315.1 uncultured Clostridia bacterium | reverse complement strand
CGATAATGGGCACCGCCTCCCGCAGGCTTTGGTACAGCCGGCTCTCCTTTGTCTGCAGGGGCAGATAGTCCCGCAATGCGTCAAAGGGATGTCCCCGTTCCCGGGCGGTCTGTACCGAAAGGGCGGTTTTACGTTTTTTTAAGAGTTCCGCAAATCCCAAGCTGTTTCATACCTCCTTTGGAATCCGCTGCCATCCCCTCCTTTGGCCCCCGGCTCCCGCCCCACCGAAAAGGCCAACAGAGGCGGTTTGGAATCCTCCATCACCGTCATCACCAGATAGCGGATCTCATCCATGGCGTGATCGTTCTCCTTGACCGGCTGATCCCGGTGGGCTTTCTCATCCCACCGGTAGAGGGAAAACTCCCGCAGGGTGTCCTGACACCGGGAGGAAAACCGCAACCTGCCCTCTTTCAGCGCATCCCCTACCCGCCGGATGCCGTCCAGCACCTGGTTTTGGGCGGGTATTACCGTGAAAGCACCATGCCGGTGGATACACTGAATAAAGCTGGCTGCCGACGGGTCCACAATGACGGCGGTGATTTCATAACCTTCTGCCAACTGGCAAAGGGCGCCGTAGTGTTCCTCATCGGTTTTCTGAATCCCGGTGGCCCTGGAATCGTGATAGTACTCCTGGATTCGGTACCAAATCCCCTCCCGTTCTCCCCAAAGCCCCATGGAGGTGGGATTGACCGTTCCATAGTCGCAGGAGATATAATACCTGCCACAGGGGGGAATCTCCTCCACCACATGGAGGCTGGGATCAAACATGGGATAGATCAGCCCCTGAGGGGCGGTCCACCGGCCCAGCACAAAGCGATCGTAGAAATTCCCCGAATAGAGGCTCTGATACCGCCGGCGCATCCGGGGTGAGAGGGAGGGGTTGTCCTCCATGGTAAAGTGGAGGTAGAGAGCGTTTTTCTCCTCTGCCTTACAGATCCACTCCCGGTAGAACCAGTGCTGGGGATGTTCCGGGTTGCAGTTAAACCAAAAGGTGGAGCCCTCCACCGAACAGCGGGCCAGTGCCTGTTCCACAAAGGAACGGGGCATAAGGGCCACCTCGTCAAAGAGCACCCCCGCCAGGGTAACGCCCTGAACCAGAGACGCTGAGGACTCATCCTTTCCCCCGAACAGATAGTACCGGTTGGTCCTGCCCTCATAGGAAATTTCCAGGTAGTGAGCGGAGACCTTTTCCCGGCAGGCAAACCCCAGGGCGGTGAGGTTTTCCACCAGGGGCACAATCACATTGCGCCGCAGGGAGGCGATGGTCTTGCCGCAGATGGCAAAGCTGCGGCCTTGAAAGCGATAGAGGCTCCAGGCGACAAAGGAAAGGGACATACAGATGGTTTTTCCGCTGCGCACCGCCCCGTCGCAGATGATGGCATCCCGGGTTTCCCACCCACTGCCCTCCATCCACCAACAGAGCACCGTCCGCTGCTTTTGGGAAAACCGTGTAAACTTACCCATGGCGCTCCGGCTTTTCCAGCTCCTGAGCCGACTGGCGCAAAGCGGCGTAAAAACTGTTTTCCGAGGCGCTGGCGCTCTCCTCTTCCCGGCAGATTTCATAGAGCTTTTCCAGCGCCTTAAACCGGTCGAAAAACACCGCTTCCAACCCGTCCTTGGTCCGTTTGAGCTGAGCCAAAGTGTACAGATTCATCCCCTCCAGCTCCCCGGAGGTCAGGCTGTCCCCCTCCCGTACCAGCCGCACCCCATCGGTACAGGGATCAAAGGCCAGCCTGAGCAGTCCCTCCTTGACCCGATCCCGCAGACAGGCCCTCTGGGCCTGGGCCGCGGCTATCTCCTCCATAGCGGCTGTAATCTCTGGCTTCATCATGAGAAGCACCCCTTGGTTTTCCGCGTCTGTCAGAGGATATCCGGCCCGCAATGCCGCCTCCTTGGGACTGCCGGTTTGCAGGCAGTGGTAGCAAAAGAGCCGTTCCCTTGGGCTCAGGTCTTTTTTTGACAACTTGCTCATCCTTTCTGTAGCTCCATCCTTTCACCCCCGGCGCTACAGCCCTCCCGATTGCGCTTCATTCCGCAACCTTTTGGAAAAAAGCAAAAAAATCCCCGGCCTTTTGGGGGCCGGGGAAAAGAATTTTTATAAAATTACAGGGTCAGGGTAACATACTCGCTCTCGCAGGGGTTGCCTACACAGAGATGGGTGACTCCATCGGTCAGATTAAAGATAACTCCATAGTTGCTGGAACTCTGTTTCTCGATGGGCAGGTTGGGATCGGCGTGGACACAGATACCGTTGGGATAACCCACATGGTCACTGAGAATCTCTTTGACCTGCTCCACTGTGATGTCATGCCGCCCTTTCAGCAGAGCGCAGCAGCGTCCATACCGCAGGTAGGAGCTGGCGCTGGCCCGTTTGCCGTTGTCCCGGATGTTGGGGAACCGGGCGCTGAGGACATGGTTGGTATGTACCACATAGCCATCCACCGGATAGAACACATCCAGATCTCCCGGAACCACTTCCACCGACAGGGCACAGCCGTCTTTGCAGCCCAGGATCAGGCCGGCGGAACAGCCGCTCTGGAAGTTGGCCGCTTTCTGGTAGGCCTTGGTGATGGTGGGAGAGTTGAGCATACCCCGCATGAGAACATGGAGAGGAACGCCGGTGGGGTCACCGGAGGTACGCAGCGCGTTGAGGGTCAGGGAGACACCGGCAGAGTTCATACCCTTGCCGCCTACCAGACCGCCTTCGGTAATCATCAGAATATCCGGTTTGCCATTCTGCTGACGGATTTTCAGCACAATAATGGCCTCCCGCTGCATGGTGCCAAAGTCCCAGGTTTGAGCGTGGAGGGTCTTGCCATCCCGGGTCATGGAAGGCATAACAGCGAAAGCGGTACAGCCGTCCTCCGGCTCATCCAAGGCCGCCAGTTTGCCGGAGACATCCATCATAGTGACTTCGCTGCGGCAGTTGATGGCCAGAATATCCTCATAGGTCAGTCCTGCGCCGTCGGCGATGCCCTTCATCTCCTCGATCAGATCGGGATCAAAGGCTTTGACAGCCTCCTCATAGGTTTTGGCCAGGCGTTTTCCCTTTTCCCAGTCAATCTTTTTGTTGGCAAACATCTTGGTGTAATAATTCAGACTGGCAAGAACCTGTTTTTTGCAGTGGGTTCCATGGGCATGCCCAATTTCATAGGGCGTACCCGCTACTTCTACAATGGGTGCGGCAAACATGAAAATCTCCTCCTTTTATCTTTCTGAGACTGCCACCGGATATTGGATTCTATGGTCCGGTAAATTGTTTTGCACTTTAATTATAGAAAGTATTTCTGGCAAAAGTCAATCATCTCAGCTTTTTGTCACCGAATTTCATAGAAAAGCACAATATTTCACCTCCCACTTTGTAAGGCTCTGCTCCCTTCGAAAAAACGTACGGATTTTTCCATTCTGAATCCTTTTGCCTGAAACATTGCTTTCTCAGGCCATTTTATGGTATACTATGATATTAGATTCCTTAAAAAGTTTTGGCTTTTTCATTCTTCTATGAGGTGAAAGAATATATGTCGGACAGACGTGAAAACATTCGAAATTTTTGCATCATTGCCCACATTGACCATGGCAAATCCACCTTGGCGGACCGGATTTTGGAACAGACTATGACGGTTGCCAAACGGGATATGGAGGACCAGCTGCTGGACAATATGGATATTGAGCGGGAGCGTGGTATCACCATCAAGGCCCGGGCAGTCAAGCTGGACTACCAGGCCAAGGATGGGAAGGTATACACCTTCAATCTCATTGACACCCCCGGCCATGTAGACTTTAACTATGAGGTTTCCCGTTCCCTGGCCGCCTGTGAGGGAGCTATCCTGGTAGTGGACGCCTCCCAGGGCATTGAGGCCCAGACCCTTGCCAACACCTACCTGGCCATTGAGCACGACCTGGAAGTGGTGCCGGTCATCAACAAAATTGACCTGCCCGCCGCCGATCCGGAACGGGTGGCTCATGAAATTGAGGATGTCATTGGCATCCCCGCTTTGGACGCCCCTCGGATCTCAGCCAAAAATGGTCTGAACATCACCGAGGTAATGGAGCGGGTAGTGTCGGATATTCCCGCCCCCAAAGGGGACGAGGAAGCCCCTCTGCGTGCGCTGATTTTTGACTCCTACTATGACAGCTACCGGGGCGTTATCGTCTATGTCCGGGTGATGGACGGCAAGGTAAAAGCCGGGGACACCATTCGGATGATGGCCACCGGCGCCGAGTTTACGGTGGTGGAAGTGGGCACCATGGGAGCCACCTCCCTCTTCCCGGCCTCTGAGCTTTTCGCCGGCCAGGTGGGATACATTACTGCCAGCATTAAAAATGTCCGGGATACCACTGTGGGTGATACGGTCACTTTGGCTTCCAATCCCGCTGCTGATCCGCTACCCGGCTACCGCAAGGCCAATCCTATGGTATTTTCCGGCATCTATCCCACCGATGGAGCCCGGTATCCCGATCTCCGGGACGCCCTGGAAAAACTTCAGCTCAACGACGCCGCCCTCTCCTTTGAACCGGAGACCTCGGTGGCCCTGGGCTTTGGATTCCGCTGTGGCTTTTTAGGCCTGCTCCACATGGAGATCATCCAGGAGCGGCTGGAACGGGAATATAACCTGGATCTGATCACCACCGCCCCAAGCGTAGTTTATAAATTGCAGCTGACCAATGGCAGCTGGGTGGACATTGACAACCCCACCAACTATCCGGACCCTGCCACCATTCAGTCGGCGGAAGAACCCTTTGTCAAGGCCAGCATCTTCACCCCCTCCGCCTATATCGGCAACATTATGGAACTCTGCCAGCAGCGCCGAGGGGTCTATCTGGACACCAAATATCTGGACACCGACCGGGTGGAGCTCCACTATGAGCTGCCCCTCAACGAGATTGTCTACGACTTTTTCGACTCCTTAAAATCCCGCACCAAGGGCTACGCTTCCTTTGACTATGAGCTGTGCGGCTACCGGCCCTCCAAGCTGGTCAAGCTGGATATTCTCCTCAACGGGGAGATTGTGGATGCCCTCTCCTTTATTGTCTACGCCGACAACGCCTATCCCCGGGCCCGTAAAATGGCGGAAAAGCTCAAGGAGCACATCCCTCGTCAGCTGTTTGAGGTGCCCATTCAGGCAGCGGTTGGCGGCAAGGTCATTGCCAGAGAAACTGTCAAGGCCATGCGTAAGGATGTACTGGCCAAGTGTTATGGCGGTGATATCACCCGTAAGAAAAAGCTGCTGGAAAAGCAGAAGGAAGGCAAAAAGAGAATGCGTCAGCTGGGCTCGGTAGAGGTACCCCAGGAGGCGTTTATGTCGGTACTCAAACTGGACTAAATTGCAAAAGCCGAGAGGTATCTTCTATGACATACGAAAAAGCGACGCGGTTTCTCAAAGAGTGGGTTCTCCCCTTTGCTGTGGAAATCGCGGTAATCTGGGTGGTATTTACCTATGTTGTCAATATCACCCTGGTGCCCAGTGGTTCGATGATTCCCACCATCTCAGAGGGCAGTGTGCTGATCTGCACCCGGGTTTATCACCCTGAAAAACTCCAGCGGGGGGATATTGTATCTTTCCAGTCGGAGGAACTGGGCAAACGTCTCATCAAGCGTCTCATTGGCCTGCCAGGAGAACAGGTGGAGATTGATGAAAGCGGCAGTGTTTATATTGATGGGGTCCTGTTGGAGGAACCCTATGTAAAAAATCAATTGACCGGGCACAGCTATTCCTTTTCGGTGCCGGAGGGCTGCTATCTCTTTTTAGGGGATAACCGTTCTGGTTCTGATGATGCCCGGATGTGGGAAAATCCCTATATTCCTGGAGAAGCCATTCTCAACAAGGCCAGATTTACTGTGTGGCCACTGAATCAACTGGGTGTACTGTCCTAAAATATTGGGACAACCCATCTTTTCATCTCTATTTTCCATGTCGATTCTCTGCCTGGGCAGAGCGCAAAAAGGAGGAACCCTCTATGGGGAACAGTGAAATGGTTGCCCGGATTCGCAGCGACCTGCGAACCAAAATCATCTCTCTGGAACTGCAGGACGGCGACCGCCTGACTGAAATCCGCATCGCCGATCAATACAATACCAGCCGAACCAATGTAAAAGAAGCCCTTAAGCTTCTGGAAAGTGAACACCTGGCTCAATATGTTCCCTTAAAAGGCTATTTTGTCCGGGGTGTTTCTGCTCAGTCCATTGAGGAAATCGCGGTGATTCGGCAAGCTTTGGAAACCATTGTGTTTGAAAAAGCCCTGGAAGTAATTACCGATGAGGATCTGGCCGCCCTGCGCCATATCTGCGACCGCTATCAGCTGTTTTTGCACAACAACATGATAGAGGACGCAAATGCGGAAGCGGCCGCCTTTTATAAGAAAATTTACAGTCTTTGTCCCTATACCCGGGTCACCAGCATGCTGGAAACCTACTCGGAATATATCAAAAGCTTTGTATTTCTCTCAGAGGCCACCCGGTCCTACTGGGATGAAAACATCAAAAATTTCAGCGAATTGGTTTCGGCCATGGAAAAGAGAGATCATCAGGAAATGCTGCGGCAGCTGGAGCTGCGCCACACCCATTTGATGGAGCGGCGCCGTCTGGTATTGGAGACGCTGGAACGCAAGCAATAAGAATTGTAAAAATGAAAGCCAGGCGTGTTTGGTTGAGAAACACGCCTGGCTTATTACACACTCTCATAAGACAAAAAATCCCCGGAGAAAATTCTCCGGGGATTTTTATATGGATTATTCCATTGCGTCGATAGCCTGGAAAGCGGCCAGAACTTCTGGCACATCCTTTGCGGCAGGTACCCGGAACCGAACCGAGTTTTTACCGATACCGCTGAAGCTGTCAGCAGATACCACCTTGATCTTGTGGTCGGCGAAAGCCTGAGCCAGATCCAGGTTGGGGTTTTTATGGGTTACCAACATAATGGATACAGTAGCGCCATTCTCAGAAAGGGAGAGATTCTTCCAGGGACCCATAAAATTGGCCTTAACCTGAGCGGTTTTCTCCCGTACATCCTCCAGGAACTGCTCATCGGAGGCAACCTCCTGGGCAATAGCCCGGGAAAGGGCACTGATATTATAGGGGGCAGTAATATTTCCAATGCAGTCGGCTACCAGGTCAGGCACAATGCCATAACCTGCCCGCAGGCCAGCCAGGCCATAGCCCTTGGAGAAGGTGCGGAATACAATGACATTCTCAAACTCATCCATCAGGTTGACAGCGGAGTTTTCCTTGGGCATATACTCGCCATAGGCCTCATCCACAATGAGGGCCACATTGTGCTGGGCGGCTTTTTGAGCCACCGCCCGAATCTGATCCAAAGGAATAATCTGACCGGTGGGG
>CALXEL010000003.1 GCA_944387315.1 uncultured Clostridia bacterium | reverse complement strand
AGATGACTATATGTTTGAAAAATATAAAGTCTTGCCGGAGGACCAGCTGGAAAAGAATATCCAGTTTACCCGGGAATTTTTAGAGATGTACCCGCAGCTGCCTGTCACCCTTGGTGTTGTACCCAATTCTTATATGATCCTCACTGATAAAGTTCCAGCAGGCCTGGGAAATATCGATCAGTATGCCAGAACCCAGGAAATCATCAATCAGCTGCCACAGGGTACCCAGGTGTTGGATTTGTACCCCACTCTGGAGGAACACAGCCAGGAGTATATCTATTACCGTACCGACCATCACTGGACCACCTTGGGGGCTTATTATAGCTACGCGGCTTATATTTCCTCCCTGGGCATGACGCCGGTCCCTCTAGAGGAAATGGATGGCCAGGTTGTGGAAGGCTTTTACGGCACCTATTTTAACAAGAGCAAAAAGATTGACGCGGTAGCTGATACCATCACCTATTACAATATTCCTGTCAGCTCGGTTACCATTGACGGCAAGGAGTATGAGAGTTATTACGATTCAGCCAAATGGGAAGAGCGGGACAAGTATGCCGCGTTCCTGCGGGGAAACAACGGCCATACAGTTCTTGTCAGCCAGGTGAACCGCCAGCATGAGGAAGGGAAAACCACAAAGGTGTTGCTGGTAAAGGATTCCTATGGCAATTCGTTGGCTCCATTCCTGCTTTATCATTTTGATGAGGTGCACATTGTGGATTTGCGGGCCATTCAAACCAATATGAGCCAGCTGCTGGCTGAACATGACTATGATGAGATTTTGGTGCTCTATAACTTTATGAACTTTGCCAGTGATACCAATATCTTTAAACTGCGGTATTAAGGTTGCAATTGTTGTAAGATCTAAAACAAAAAGGGCAGGGCTGCTTTGTAGCAGCCCTGCCCTTTATCTGTTTTCAGCGTTTAAAATTTACGCAGGTATTTGACTCGAAACCATTTGGTATAAAGAATGGACAGATGCTTTAAGGCAAAGTCGTAGAGAATCAACATGATATTTGCCATAACCAAAAGAATCAACAGGGAAAACTGCCCCATATCTCCCATGCCTTCCATCAGCTCGGTTAGACCCAGCACATAAATGGTAAAGGCATATCCTCCTATAATGGCTGTGTTGAACAACAAAAATTTGATAATCACCCGGAGAATAGCTGGGACAATTCGATCTAAATAAGGTTTTAAAATAGGGTAGTAACCGAAAAACACAATAAAGGTTAGAGAAGCTTCCCGATCAGGAACAATAAAAATAGAAAGAATGGCCACTGCTCCATAGACGACCCATGCGGTTTTGATTCCGTTTTCTGTAGCAACCGCAATCAGTACAATACCTGCCATAGCGGGCAGAGCATAGGTGGCGAAAGGAATGATCCCAGTGAGAAACATAAATAAAAGGCATAGCGCGGAACAAAGGCCACCCGTAGCGACCTGGGTGCTTTTTTTCATTTAGACTGCCTCACTTTTGCGTTTTGAAGCAAAATAGCCTCAAAACTAATTTTACTGGCCAGCAGATGGCCTACAGACAGCGACAGAGACTGCCTGTACAATCGCAGCAGCAGTTGGCGCACATAACCCCGGCGCAGAGATTACAGGGATCACAACAGTCATAGGTGGCGATAACCGGACCGGAACCATAGGGGCTGCCTGGGTTTCCTGTACGTCTTTGCCAGGCCATTTGGTTGAGAGCTGCTTGATATTCTGCGTTGGTGGGGTCCATGGTGTTGGCTTGCATAAAATATTTATACGCTTCTTCCAGCCACCCTCGGGAATAAAAAATACTCCCTTTAAGGAAATACCATTCCCCATCCCGGCGGGAGGTGGGAACCCCATCCAAAAGTTCCTCAGCTTCGGTAATCCGGTTGCTGTAGATTAGTCTGCGGATATCGGCAAATTGGCTGTTTCCCGGCTGTTGCTGGTACTGTCTGTATTGGGTGGACTGCCCTGTAGACCCTGTGGCGCGCCGCAGCCGTTGTATTTGATCATAGGCTTCATTGATTTCTTTCATTTTCTCACTGGCTAAATCAGCCAGGGGATTGTCTATATAGCGGTCTGGATGGTACTTTCGTGCCAGATCCCGATAGGCGCTTTTAATTTCTTCATCGGTGGCATTGGGGGAAACACCAAGCACTTTATAAGGATCAGTCATTTTGGTCACTCCTCTTGTTGATGATCAGGGAAACTGTATGCTTGAGCCCCAAATATACCACATTGGAAAGAATTGGCTCAAAATTTGTCAAGGCAAGCAGGGAATAGGTCTTACCGATTTCTCCAATTGTCATGTACAGTGTATCCATCGCTTGTTGCCGGCACTGTTGCAGATTTGGTTCACCTGCCATTTCAGCGGCTTGTAAAAAGGGGTTGTAATTCCCGCTTTTTTGATCTTCTTCCAGATCATCCAACGCATCACATAAATAAATATAGCGGCCCAGCAGATAGCCAAAGCGATTTAAAACCCGGCGGTTATTGGTATCCTGGGTGAGCTGTTCACAAATTTTGGAAAGAGCTTGGGCAGTGGGCTCACAAGCCCGGTCAATTTGGTTACAGTGCTCCTGTTCCAACTGGGTTTGCGCACTGGAAGCAGTGGCAAGAGCCTCTTCCAAATGGGGAAACCTTTTGGCTGCTTGTTGGTGGGGCTTGGAAAGAAAAATCAGGGCAAGACGAGCCCCCCATTTTTTTAGTCCGCGCTGATCAGCCTGATTGTCCAGCATTTTATAATAAAACATAATAATAGCTGCGTCGGCGGAATAAAGCAAAGAGGGGCAGTCACATAAAGTCATGGATTTTTTGAGGGGATTGATAAAGCATGCACATTTGTCAAAAGCCGGTTTTTCTTCTGTAACAGCCATGGCCAACATGGCCAGAAAGGTAAAATCATAGCTCAGTGTAAATCGTGCCAATGGACCAAAAGTGTGCCCCAATTGGTGACAAAGCCCACAGTAAACTGCTTTGTAGGTGTCATACTCCCGCATTTTCAACTCTGGAGAAAAGGGTTTTACATATCCAAACAATGTCAAAACACCATCCGGCGAAAAAATAATCAGGATAAATCGTTACTTAATTCTACAATAAAATACAGATTAAGTGATGAAAAAATTGTGAACAGCCTGTCTGATAAAAGCAAATAGATACAGTTATCTATATTGGTGTGTCATAATATAAATTGGCAAACCGGAAATTTTATTGACATCTGTTTATAAAAAAATTATAATAAAATTTACTGTGTAAACTGAAAAAGCAGGTGAGAAAAAGTGGATTTAATAACATTATTCCTCATAGCTCTTGGACTATCCATGGATGCTTTCGCAGTATCTGTTTCCAACGGTCTCTGTTATGGAGAACGGGAACCTAAAGCAGGTTTGTATGGTGCGTTGGCCTTTGGCTTTGCGCAGGGAGCTATGCCAATCGCTGGCTATATTGCTGGGCAAACATTTTCCAAAGCCATTGAGCAATTTGACCACTGGATTGCGTTGATCCTTCTGTTGTTTATTGGACTTAAAATGATTGTGGAAGCTATTCGGGAAGGAAACCAAACCGAAGAATGTCCCACCCAGGCGTTTAGTTTTAAAATGCTAGGTGTTCAGGCTATCGCAACTAGTATCGATGCTCTGGCACTGGGAATCAGTTTTGCGGTTATGAAGGTAAGTATTGTGCTGGCTGCCTCTTTTATTGCCGTTACCACCTTCATTTGCTGTTTGATAGGCTATAAAATCGGCCAGCGTTTTGGTGGCATGCTGCAGCAGAAAGCAACTATTTTTGGCGGAGTTATTCTGGTGGGAATTGGGCTCAAGATTTTTATTGAGCATATGAGCTAACAGTAAAATTAAAATTTAAAAATGTATTTTATAACAGGTCGAGCAAATTGCTTGACCTGTTGTTTTATCTTCTGCAACATTTTTATTATAGGGCCCCAAGTGAAAAGTCTCCCGAAAATGTATCAGTTGGAACCACACAAAAGGAATCCGCTTATACTGATGGTGAGGAAAAATGACTCGTACAATCAAAAAGGAGAGAATCACATGGCAAGGGTATTTATTGGTGTAGGACATGGGGGAAAAGACCCTGGAGCAGTGGCCAACGGGCTGAAAGAATCCAATGTAAACCTTGTGATGGCGTTGGCCATGAAGGAAAAACTGGAGGAATATGGCGTATCTGTAGGAATCAGCCGAACAGTAGAGGAGGATGACCCCCTCATACAGGAGATTGTAGAAGCCAATACTTTTCAAGCTGATTTGGCAGTAGAGGTTCACAACAATGCTGGTGGGGGCAAAGGATTTGAGGTCTATCGGCAAACAGGCAAATTTGCCCAGGCATCCACCCATTTGGCCCAGGAGATTGAGCGGGCGGTAAAAGAGATGGGACAAAGCAGCAGAGGGGTTAAAACCAAGTTAAACAGCACAGGCGCCGATTGGTTTGGTTGGCTGCGTCAGGTTAATTGCCCAGCGGTCTTGTGCGAAGGCGCGTTTTTGGATAATACCCAGGATGTGCAGCTCATTAATACAGTAGAAAAACAGAGGGCTTTTGGTGTGGCATATGCTAAAGGGGTTTTAAATTATTTGGGGATTCCTTTGGATTCTCCGGTTACCCCTCCAGAGAAAACGGTGACCATTGAACAGTTGGTTGCTTTATTGCAGCGGGACAATATCCCATATGATTTAGAAAGTTTTGCCTCTTTACTGCGAACCAAGTATGGAATTACTGCCATTACCCTCTAAATGATGCAAAAAACGCTGAGCCTTTATAAGGCCCAGCGCTTTTTTGTATGAAAATAAAAAACAGAGCAAGGAATTTCCTTGCTCTGTTCTGGCGGAAAGAGAGGGATTCGAACCCTCGGTGGGGTTTAAGCCCACACACGATTTCCAGTCGTGCGCCTTAGACCAGCTCAGCCATCTTTCCATGAAAGATCTCAGTCTGCCCGACAGGTTTATATTATAGCTTATCTTGAGAGATATGTCAATATACATTTTGGTTTATTTTTTATTTTTATCTCTGGAGATCTGACAAAGTAAATTTTTCTCAGTATTATGCAAGAAGATAAAAAATAAGTTGCATTTTTTTGCAAAAAAAGGTATGATAAACCCATATTGGCCCAGGAAGATGAAAGAGGAGCAAAAAAATATGACTTATTTACAGATGAACCGACAAGAATTGGAGAAGGAACGGGAGAAACTGGAAAAAGAGTACTCCCGTATTGAGCAAAAACATTTGCGGCTGGATATGTCCCGAGGCAAACCAAGCCCCCAACAGCTGGATTTGTCCAACCCCATGCTGGACTGCATTGATAGTAAGTCGGATTTTCGGGATAAGTCTGGCTTCGATCTGCGCAACTATGGCATTCTGGATGGCTTCGCTGAAATCAGGGAACTAATGGGCAGTTTGATTGGTGCTGCGCCAGAGCAGGTAATTGTAGGAGGAAGTTCCAGCCTCAATATGATGTATGACGCCATTTGCCGGGGATTTACCCATGGTATGCTGGGTGGAAATGGCCCATGGTGCAAAGAAAAAAATCTGAAGTTCTTGTGCCCTGTACCAGGATATGATCGTCATTTTGCCATCACTGAGTTTTTCGGTTTTGAGATGATCCAAGTAGATATGACTCCTCAGGGACCGGATATGGACCAGGTGGAAAAGTTGGTGTCTTCAGATCCGGCCATTAAAGGTATCTGGTGTGTTCCCAAATATTCCAACCCTCAGGGATATTGCTACTCAGATGATACAGTTCGCCGGATGGCCAGATTAAAACCGGCGGCCGGGGATTTCCGTATTTTTTGGGACAACGCCTATTGTGTTCACCATCTGACTGAGGAAGAAACTCCTATTCTCAATATTTTGGAGGAGTGTGAGAAGGCGGGAAATCCCAATCTGGTATTGGAGTTTGCCTCCACTTCCAAATTGACTTTCCCCGGCGCAGGTGTGGCTATATTGGCCGCCTCCAAAGAGAATGTCTCCTGGATTAAAAAACAGCTCTCCTTCCAGACTATTGGCTGTGATAAGCTCAATATGCTGCGGCATCTGCGTTTTTTCCAGGACCTGGATGGGGTACGAGCCCATATGAAGCGGCACGCGGCTCTGTTAAAACCCAAATTTGATCTGGTTGTCAATACCCTGCATCAGAATCTGGATGGTGTAGGAATCGGCAGCTGGACTGAGCCCAAGGGTGGATATTTTATTACCTTCACCACTCCAGAGGGATGTGCTGCCCGCACTGTAGATCTCTGTAAGCAGGCTGGGGTGGTTTTGACAGAAGCAGGGGCCACCCACCCCTTGCACCATGACCCCAAGGATAATACCATTCGTTTGGCCCCGTCCTATCCCTCACTTCAGGAACTGGCACAGGCAATGGAAGTTTTTTGTATCTGTGTACGGCTGGCAGCTGTGGAGCAGCTTTTGGGATAAATCGTGTGAAAAGTTGCCCTTTTTCCAAAGGAAAAGGGCAACTTTTGTTGTTTTTCTTGAAAATATGGCAATGGTATAGTAAACTGGTACAGTCAAAATGTTGTTTTGTGTATATATCCCACTATGTAGACAGGAGGTTGTCCCATTGTATACTAGCTATGAAAGTCCTTTTTCGACCCGATATGCCAGTGAGGAAATGCAATATCTTTTTTCAGCGGAGCACAAATTCCGCACCTGGCGCCGGCTTTGGATTGCTTTGGCGAAAGCTGAGCGGCAGGCGGGAATTCCTATCACTGAGGAGCAGATAGCAGAACTGGAAGCTCACAAGGATGACATCAATTTTGCGGTGGCGGAACAGCGGGAAAAAGAGGTGCGCCATGATGTGATGAGCCATGTTTATGCCTATGGCCAGCAGTGTCCCAAGGCCAAGGGTATTATCCATCTGGGAGCAACCAGCTGTTATGTGGGAGATAATACAGACATTATCGTTATGCGGGATGCCTTGGAACTGGTTCGGCGCAAACTCATCAATACCATTGGGCTTCTGGGGGATTTTGCCGTTCGGTACAAGGGAATGCCCGCCCTGGCCTACACCCATCTCCAGCCTGCCCAGCTGACCACTGTCGGCAAACGGGCCACCCTCTGGATCAATGAATTGCTGATGGATTTGGAGGAAATAGACCATCGAATTGGTTCTTTACAGCTTTTGGGTTCCAAAGGTACCACTGGCACACAGGCAAGTTTTGTGGAGCTCTTTGAGGGAGATTCTGACAAAATCAAAGGGGTGGAAAATTTTATAGCCCATGAAATGGGCTTTGCCAGTTGTGTACCGGTTTCGGGACAAACCTACTCCCGTAAGGTGGATTTCCAGGTTTTGTCGGCTCTTTCTGGGGTAGCTCAATCGGCCAGTAAATTTGCCAATGACCTGCGGATTCTGCAAAACTTTAAAGAGATGGAAGAACCTTTTGAGAAAAATCAGATCGGTTCGTCGGCAATGCCCTACAAACGCAATCCCATGCGCTGTGAGCGTATTTGCGCTCTGGCCCGGTATGTGATGGCAGATACCATTAATCCTGCTTTTACAGCGGCTACCCAGTGGTTTGAGCGGACACTGGACGATTCCGCCAATAAGAGAATCGCGGTCAGCGAGGCGTTTTTAGCGGTGGATTCGATCCTTAATATTATGATGAATGTCTGCGATGGACTGGTAGTATATCCCAAGGTGATCCACCAGCGTGTGATGAAAGAGTTGCCTTTTATGGCCACCGAAAATATTATGATGAGCGCGGTCAAAAAGGGTGGGGATCGGCAGCAGCTCCATGAGAAACTGCGGCAGCACTCGTTGGCGGCCGCTCGTGTGGTCAAAGAAGAGGGCGGAGAAAATGATTTGATCCAAAGAGTGTGTGCGGACCCTGATTTTGGCCTGACTCTGGAGGAAGTACAAGCAGTGCTGCGGCCGGAACATTTTATTGGCAGAAGCCAGGAGCAGGTAGAGGAGTTTTTGGAACAGTGTGTCAAGCCTCTGTTGGCGAAAAACAAGACACTCTTAGGTGAAAAAGCTGTTTTAAAGGTTTAAGTGTGGAAGATTCCGCCAATAATGCAATTGACTTTTGCTGGCGAATCTCCTATAATTAGACCCGTAATGTCGCAGGACAACCCCGCAAAAGCCGCTGGAATATCGGTGGCTTTTGTGTTGTTTTTTGGGGTGACTGAGTATAGTTAAGCTTGGAGGATTACAGATGAGAAGGTTTGAAAAAGCCAAGTTTTTCATCGTAGCCGGTCTGATTGCATTAATCGCGTACACCGCGTTTTTTGGCGTTAAGACTCAGTACGGTGATTTGACTACCACCTATATTAAAGGGGGCAATGACATCCGCTGGGGTATTGATATCCGGGGTGGTGTAGATGTCACATTCAGCCCACCTGAGGGTGTAGATGCCACCGATGATGAGATGCGGGCAGCGGAATCGGTTATTCGCCTGCGTTTGATGGGTCAGAATATCACTGACAGTGAAGTTTATGTGGATTATGCCAAGGATCGTATTATTGTACGTTTTCCCTGGAAATCCGATGAGACTGAGTTTAACCCGGAGCAGGCTATCGCCGAGCTGGGTGAGACTGCTCTGCTCACCTTCCGGGAGGGCAGGGAAATGGATCCCACCACTGGGGAACCTACCGGGGTTACCGCTTCCAATGTGATTTTGGAAGGCAAAGATGTGTTGTCGGCAGAAGCTTTGGTGGACAGTGAGACCAATCAGTATGTAGTAGCGCTAGAGCTCAATGAAGAGGGTACCCAGAAGTTTGCTGAGGCTACCGAGCGTCTGTACGGCGACAGTATCTCGATTTGGATGGACAACACCCTGTTGTCGGCGCCCACTGTTGAGGCTGTTATTACCGATGGTAAGGCGGTTATTTCCAGCAGCCAGTTTACAGTGGAAGAGGCCAATGACCTGGCCAATAAAATCAATGCTGGTGCGCTGCCCTTTAAATTGGAGACAGAGAACTTCAGCACCATTTCGCCCACCCTGGGTCTGGGGGCCAGAGATGCCATGCTGATGGCTGGTGTAATTGCTTTTGCTTTAGTGGCTTTGATTATGATTGGCCGCTATCGTCTGCCAGGTTTTGTAGCTGTTATTGCTCTGTTGGGTCAGGTAGCTTTGACAGTAGCTGCTACCACTGGCTATTTCCCGATTTTTGATTCCTTCACCTTGACCCTCCCCGGTATTGCTGGTGTTATTTTGGCCATCGGCTTTGGCGTGGATGCCAATATTATTACCGCTGAGCGCATTCGGGAAGAACTGAGAAACGGCAAGACGGTGGATGGTGCCATCGAATCTGGCTTTAAGCGCGCCTTTACCGCTATTTTTGACGGCAACGTAACCATTATTATTGTAGCTATTATCCTGATGGGTTCCTTTGGACCACCCTCCAGTTTGTTTGCTAAGCTGCTCAGTCCTCTGTATACCTGGTTTGGGCCTTCTACAGCTGGTTCCATCTACTCCTTTGGCTTTACTTTGATGGTAGGTGTACTGCTGAATATGGTGATGGGTGTGTTTGCCTCCCGTGTGATGCTCAAGTCCCTTTCTCAGATGAAAGCACTGCGTAATCCCGCTTTGTACGGAGGTGCCAAGTAATGTTTGACTTTATTGGAAAGAAAAAAATCTTTTTTACTATTTCGCTGGGCTTCCTGGCAGTGGCTTTGGTTTGTTCCTTTGTATTTGGCGTAAATTTGGACATCCAGTTTAAAGGCGGTGCCATCATGACCTATTCCTATGATGGTGAGATCGCCAAGGCCGATTTTGAGAAAATTGTGGAGGATACTTTGGGTCAGCAGGTGAATTTGCAAACCCAAACCGATACTGTAAGTCAAAAAACCAGCTATGTAGTTTCTACACCTGATGTAAGCGGCATCAACTCTGACAAGCAGTTGGAGCTCATTGACGCCCTGCAAAAGGCTTTTCCTGAAAACAATGTGGAGTCAGTTTCTATCAATGTGGTAGATCCAGTGATCGGTAAAGAGTTTTTGGCCAAATGTTTGGTGTCAGTGGCATTTGCCTCTGTTTTGATGATCTGTTATATTGCTTTCCGGTTTAAAAAGATCGGCGGTTGGTCCGCTGGTGTTTGCGCGGTAATCGCGTTGTTCCATGACCTGTTGGCGGTATTCGCTACCTTTATCATCTTTAAAATTTCCATCGATGACAACTTTATTGCTGTATTGTTGACCATTCTGGGATATTCTCTCAATGATACTATTGTTATTTACGACCGGATTCGGGAAAATAAGAGATTGTATGGCAACAAGCTGACAACAGCGGAATTGGTGAATAAAAGCCTCAATCAGTCTCTCACCCGTTCCTTGGCCACTACAGTTACTACCGTTACCGCAATGGTTGTAGTTTCTGTGGTTGCGCTGGTATATCATGTGGATTCCATTTTGTCTTTCTCTTTCCCGCTGATTATCGGTATGATCTCCGGTGTTTATTCTTCTTTGTGTATTTCCAGCTGTCTCTGGGTTATGTGGCAGAATTACAAAACTCAAAAGAAAGCGGCTTGATTTCTATTTACAAAAGCGCCACAAAGAGCGAAGCCTTTGTGGCGCTTTTTTCTTTCCCAGCTAAGGTGCTTTCATCAGCGGCGCAGGTACTGTTTTTCAATACAGTCACACAAAAATGCTGCACATGCCGCTGCTGCCAGACAGGCAGGAGCGGCTTCAAAAAACAGACGACTGAGTGCCATTTTTTGAATGTAGTTTCCTGAGTGATAAGCGGTATATTGGGTGTATGTACCAAGCATAGAGCACAAGGTCATTAAATACAGGCCTATTAAAAGCGTCCCTTTGGAAAAAGGGGAAAGTTTTTTCATATGCTGGTAGATATCTTGCAGCAGCTTCATGTTATAACTTTTCCTTTCCTTTTGATTTGCGCTTTGTTTCAGAATACCATACAATAGACAGCAGAACAATGTATAATATCTTCCAGAGAAGGTGATTATTTCATGCTAAATGTGGGGGTTTCCACTGCCTGTCTGTATCCTATGCCAACAGAAGAGGCACTAGAACAATTGGCCAATCTATCGGTTACCTTTACCGAAGTTTTTATCAACAGCCATCAGGAGTTGCAGCCCGACTTTTGCCAGAGACTGCGCCATGTGGCTGATGGGGCGGGAATGAGAATTTTGGCGATTCATCCCTATACTTCTGGATTCGAACCATTTTTGTTTTTTTCCAACTATCCCAGAAGGTTTGAGGACGGCATGGAATATTACCGAAACTATTACCGGGCCGCAAAAATTTTGGGAGCGGATTATGTAATATTTCATGGGGCATTCAAACACTGTGATCTAAGCCGGGAAGAATATTTTAACCGGTACTCACAGCTTTGTCAGGACGCAAGATCTTTTGGCGTAGAGTTGGTGCATGAAAATGTAGAACGCTGCGTAGGGGCGGTTCCGGATTTTTTTGAGGAAATGGGGCATAAGCTTCCTCAGTGTGGTACGGTTTTGGATGTCAAACAAGCGCTGCGAGCAGGCGTTGATCCCCTAGATATGGCTCGGGCTATGAGGGGACGGATTCGCCATATTCATATTAGCGATCACACTTTACAGGAGGACTGTGTTCCTTATGGCCAGGGGATTTTCAGGGTTGCGGATCTGCTAAATGTAGTTTTGCCCTTGTCTGAAAAACCTAGTGTGGTTTTGGAATTGTACCGTTCCAACTTTCATTTGATAACAGATTTGGATATTTCTTACAAAAAACTTCAGAAGGATATTGAAAATTTTTAAAATGGTTAAATATTACAAATTTAGAAAAATTTTATTAATTTGGGCGAAAAAGTGTTTCTGAATTTGTATGGCTCTGTACGGGTTGAACGGATATGCCGTGAAAACTGTCGAATTTTGTCGAAGTATTTTACTAGTCCAATCCCTTTGTCTATAGTATAATAAAAACACCAACCAGGGAGGTTATGGAATATGATAAGGGGAGTGGAAAAAGAAATTGTTACGTTACAGGTTTGCAGCTGTCAAACAGGAGGAGCAGATGACGAACCTTTGCCTAAAATTGTGTATGGTGTAACGGTGTACGATTTCCAAGGTAAGTTGATTCGGCAGGTCAATGATCTGTCAACAGAAAGAGAGGTGATAGAAGAATTTGTTGCCCGTTGTAACAGCGGCCAACTTCACAGGATTCATGTAGAGGATGTGCTTGCGGACTTTGTTGAGAGCCTCTATCTTTAAGACCAGCTGAAAGCACTTGCTTTGTATGGTTTTAAATGGTATGATTAGCCCATATGACAAAGAAGTGAGGGAAAAGATTTGAAATGTCCTTACTGTGGTTATGACGAAAGCAAAGTGGTAGATTCCCGCCCTACGGACGAGGGAGAACGTATTCGCAGACGGCGGGAATGTTTAAAATGTCTTAAGCGATTCACAACATATGAGGTAATTGAAACAACCCCCCTGATGATTATCAAAAAGGATAAATCCAGGGAGGTTTTTGACCGGGATAAATTGCTGACTGGCATGATGCGTGCCTGTGAAAAACGTCCGGTCTCTATGAGTCAGCTGGAAGAGGCAGTAGATGAGATTGAAAACAGTTTGCGCAATACCCTGGATCGGGAGATTACATCGCTGCAAATTGGTGAGTTGGCTATGGATAAGCTAAAAGATATTGATGAGGTAGCATATGTGCGCTTTGCCTCAGTGTACCGGCAGTTTAAGGACATTAATTCTTTTATGGCAGAACTGAAAAAAATTTTGGAATCCAAAGAGCGCTGATTTCAAAGAATATTGCGCAATACTGGAATTTCTGAGTCCCAAATATGGTTGAGTACAGTTTGTACCTGATTGATTTCTGCTAAAAATTCTGAAAGATTTTCATAGCGAATCAAGGAGGGCAGACGGGATAGGGATAGAGTAATTGTATCCAATTCCCCATGGCGGATATAGCGAATCAATTTATGTTCCTGGGGAATCCAATAGGTAATCAGTTCATCTGATAGCCTTTGGGCGGATTGCAGATCTCCTGATTCGACGGAAGAAGTAATCCTTTCCAGCATGGTTTCTACTTCTTCCTTTGTTTGGGCAATTTTCAGTAACGCAAATCCACAAATGGCTAGCAGGCCGATAAAGACAGCCAATGAGAGATAAAACCGTTTCATTGTTTGGTCTCCTTGGGTACAATATAGTAGTCCGCGTTACGGTTACAGGTCATGAGGAAAATATCCTCTGGCTTGTAACCGTTTTCTTTTATGGTTTTTGCAAGCCATTTTTCATCTAAATTGCAGTAGTGCAAACTATCTGGAACAACTTTCCCATCACTGATTAGCACCATAGGAGGTGCGTCAGATGTTGCAGGAGGAGAAATTTGCAGTACCTGAGGCGTGACAGGACGGGCGGAAAATTTAGGATATATTGAAAGTTTCCCTGTGGTTTCCAGAATGGCAAACAAAACCTCTTTCGGGTCAAAAATGCTGCTGGAACGGAGCTGTTCCATCAAATCATCAATAGAGAGACGCAACTCCCGCAGCTCCTTTTGGTCGATAACGCCATCTCGGATAATAATACGGGGATTTCCAGAAATAATTTTGCGAATCCTTTGGCTTTTTAAAGCGCATGTAGAGGCAAAAACCTCAAAACAAACGATGGTGAGTATGGGAATGGCTCCACCTAAAAAGGGGACATTGGAATCCTCTATGGGTAAGGTGGCAATGTTGGAAATCAGGATAGTTACCACCAGCTCAGATGGTTGCATCTCCCCCAATTGCCGTTTTCCCATAATTCGCAGCCCCACTACAATGAGCAAATAGAGCAATATAGTGCGAAAGAGAGAGACATACATTTTCTTTTCCCCCTTTTTCCAAATTTCATGGTTTCTAGTATGGACCAGTAAAGCATTGTTTATGCCTGTTGACATAGGTGAAACAGGTACGCTTACGGGCATATTCCGCAAAAGGGTGGCAATACTGAAAAGAGAAAAGTAAAAGAGGCTTTTATTGGATAAATGGGAGGAATTTTATGTTTCGCTGGCTTAAAAATGTTTTACGGCGGGATATTCGTAGCTCATATCAGGCTCCCGCAGCTGACCCCAGACTTTCGGAACGATTATCAGGAGTTCTGCTGGATGATCTGGTGCGATTGCGTGAACTGTGCAGCAATACCAGCGATCTATTGGTCCGGCAGATAACAATCAGCGGTATTCCAGTTGCTTTTGTTATGTGTGAGGGAATGTTTAATTTACAAACCCTGACAGAAATTGTTATAGAGCCTTTGACCGCTTTGCAGCTCAAAGAACCCACTCCCCAAAAGCTGATGGAATGGATGGATCAAAAAACCCTTTTGGCTGGTGACCAAAAAGAGTTTTTAACCTTTGGGGAATTGTTCGCCTTTATTATGTCTGGATTTGTCGTGCTGCTGGTAGATGGCATGTCCAAGGGAACGGCTCTGGGCATACAGGGATTTTCTTTCCGCTCCATTTCGGAACCCTCTTCGGAAACCAATGTCCGGGGTTCCCGGGAGGGATTTGTGGAGGCACTGCGTATCAATATGACTATGATACGCCGCAGGTTAAAAACGCCTCATCTCAAGTTGGAGCTGTTACAGGTTGGGGTAAAAAGCCGTACCGATCTCTGTCTGGTCTATCGGACCGACCTGGTATCTGATCAGCTTCTGGAACAGGTGCGTTACCGGATTTCCCAAATTCCTCTGGACAATGTGATGGAATCCGGCTATTTGCAGCCTTTCTTTGACAGTCGTCCTTTTTCTATCTTTACAGGGGTAGGTACCACAGAACGTCCGGATACCATGTGCGCCAAGGTTTCCGAGGGACGGATCGGTATTCTGGTAGATGGTACTCCGTTCGCTTTGATTTTACCTTTTCTGTTCCATGAAAATTTCCAGAGTATGGATGATTACGCCAATCGTCCTTACTATGCGACTTTTATCCGCTGGTTAAAATATTTTTCTTTTTTTATGACGATTTTACTCCCAGGACTCTATGTGGCTATCGCCACCTTTCATCCCGAGTTGTTCCCCGATGCTTTGCTATTCAACGTAGCTACCAGTGAGGAAGGAACGCCTTTTCCACTGGTTTTTGAGGCGCTGTTAATCCATTTAATCTATGAGATCATGCGGGAGGCAGGCTTGCGTCTGCCCCGCCCAGTGGGGCACGCTGTCAGTATTGTAGGAGCGTTGGTCATTGGAGACGCTGCGGTGACCGCCGGCTTAATTGGTACCCCTATGGTTATGGTAGTGGCTCTTACAGCCATTAGCTCCTTTGTAGTACCTTCTCTCTATGAGCCAGTTACTGTTTTGCGTTTTGTGTTCATTTTGTTGGGAGGCTGGTTTGGATTGTTTGGTCTGACCTTAGGGTTGGCTATAGCCGGGGTCAATCTCTGTGCCATTAATCCAATGGGAATCCCCGCAACTACACCAGCCAGTCCTTTGTCTTTATACAGTATGCGAGATACTTTGTTCCGTTGGAGTTGGCGCCAGCTGGGAGAGGAGAATTTGGTTGTCACCGATTTGCCCGGCTCCGAAATCGACCCAAGAGAGGAGGATAACCATGGTTCAACCACGAATTGATATGCGACAGCTGGTGGCTTTGCTCTTTTTAAGCAGAGTCTTTTCTGTGCTGACTCTCAGCCCAAAACAGGAGAACACTGTGGAAAACGGCGCCGCTCTGTTGGGAATTGCTCTCTCAGGTATTGTTTGTCTGATTTTGGTTTTGCTCTATCAAAAACTGTTATCCTTATATCCCGGGGATAATATTTTGGATTGCTGTTATCGGATGCATCCCCTGTTTGGAAAATTTTGCGCTTTGGGTTTTTATCTTCTATGTGTGTCTATTACAATTTCCACAGTGGGGGAGTTTCAATATTTTCTTTCCAGTGCTATCTACCCCTATGTCAGTCGGTTGCTGCTGATCCCACTGTTTTTACTGGCTGTTTTGTATAGCGCATATATGGGCCTGGAAGCCTTTTCCAGACTTTCTCTGGCACTTGGGGTAGTGGTGCTGTTGAGCACCCTTTTGGTGATTGTCAGTTTATCCAAAGATCTGTCCTTTGTTTTTCTTTTACCTCCTTTGCGCCATGGCTGGAAACCTGTGTTGCAGGTGGCTTTTCAGGGAGTGTCTTTAAATTTGGAGCTGGTGCCCTTTCTGTTGCTGGTGCCTATGGTGCGTGGAAAAGTGTACAGAGGCGGCATATGGTTTGTTGCGCTCAGTGTGGGATATTATCTGATTATGATTTTCTATTCCTCCCTCACTATGGGGGACTATGCTTTAAGTCAGGTTTTCCCCATCTATACCATGATGGCTTCCGCGCAGGTGGTTCTGATTCAGCGACTGGATTCCCTGCATATGGCTCTCTGGGTGTTTATAGCTTTTATCAAATGTTCCTTGTATTTATATTTGTCTGCATATTGCGCTTCTCGCCTGTTTCAGGGAAAACACCGGGGAAAGCTATTGGGAGCCAGTGTGGTGGCTGTACTGGCTGGTTCCTTGTGGGTTTCTGGAGACCTGGCTGCCCTTATGTGGCTGCATGAAGCCTTTGTGGATGGCATTCCTTTTTTATTGGCAGGAGTGGGAATACCGGTGGTATTGCTATTATTTCTGTCTCATAAAAAAAAGAAGGAGGCTCCAGGTTTATGAGACGGTGGATAATACTTTTACTGTTGGCTTTGGTTTTACCTCTGAGTGGGTGCGGGTTTTCGGGTATAGAGCTGAAAGATAGGCTCATTGTACAGGCCATTGGTGTGGATTATCAGGACGGAAATTACCATGTTTCCCTACAGGTGTTTGATCCGGATGATGGAGGAGGAGGTGCCCAAGGGGCATTTGACGCCAGCAAACCCAATAACCAGGTTTATGAAGCCACAGGAAAAACCATGGCAGATACCTTTCGCCAAATCAGTTTACAGACAGGCAAAACTGTGTTTTTAGGAAACAACCAGTTGATTGTTTTAGGTGAGGACGCGGTACAAAAGGAGCTCAATGGAGTTATCAGCTTTTTTTCAGGCAGCCATGAAACCCGTCCTAAAACCATAATTTTAGCCTGTGATGGCAAAGCTAAGGACATTGTGGGCTTACAGTTGGAACAGGGCATTGTGCCATCGGACGCTATGGAGCGGATGGTGGGACTGGCCCAAGAGGCGGGATTGACCCCTTACAGCACCTTGATGGAGGTGGCGAGAGCCGCCAACAGCCTCGGAGAGACTCCATTGCTGGCCTATGTGGGCAGCGAGGAAAAGGAGAATGGGGAGGGACAGCTGCAAATTCTTGGAGGCGCGGCTCCCATTAAAGATGGGGATACCCTCTATTTTTCTCAGCTGGAAATCCGAGGAGCGGAATGGATTTTAGGAGAGGTGGAACAGACCACCATGGTTCTGGAAGAGGGTGACAACCGCTATACTGCTGTAGTGCAGCCAGTATATCATCAGCTGCGTCCTAAATTGGAAGGAGGCCAGTTGATTTTTACTTTGCGTCTGGATGTGGTGTGTTCCATTCCGGAAGCCATTTATACTCAGCAAACCGAGATGGAATTTTCCCATATTCCTTTGTTGACCCAATTGATAGAGAAAGAAATAGAGCAAGAAGCGGATATGGCTTTTCGCCATGCCCAGCAGGATGGTCCCACCGATGTATTTCGTTTTAGTAAATATCTGGATCGGTATCTGCCTGAATATTGGAAGAGCCAACAGGACAGCTGGCCCCAAGAGATGTCAAATCTTCAGATGGAGTGGGATATTCGGGTAGATATAAAAAGTTTGGGGTTAACTGCCAAGAATCGTATTGAGAGCAAATAGTTAAGAGCATGACATAGAAAAAACCAGCGTTTGTAAAAACGCTGGTTGCTTTTAATGTGGCTAATCGATTGCAGTTTTGTTTTCCACTTTTGAAAGGGGGATAATTTGGATCGGTACCCGCAGCCGAATACATTCACTGATGGTATTGGCTGTTCCAGGGGAATACATGTCCCAGAAGGCCAAAACCAGGTCGGCCTGAGACACAATTAGGGTGTTGCGCTTATAGGGCGCCGATTTTCCATAAGCTTGGTAATCTGGCTTGATTATGGTCACTGGAATTTCCATTTGTTCAGCCAGTGATTGAGCCAGACTGTCTATGCCCTTTGCACCTCCTGTGATAATTTGGGTGCAGTTGAGGGGAAGATGGGGAATCATATCTTCCACAGTTAAATTTTGACAGTTACGACTTCCAACAATTGCCACTTTCACAGACAACACCCTTTTTTCGCAGTTTCTACTGCTATTTTATCACAGTTTTATATGCTGTAAATAGCATTGCTTACCCAAATTTGTTTTGCCTACTACTTTTCTCCTCCAATGCGGCAATATTGGATTTCATATTTAACATACAGAGTGGAACATTAAATTTGAAATCAAAAAGGGAAGGATACACAGAGAAATGAAAAAAATTTATAGAATATTTGCGGCAGGGCTCAGCTGCGGAATTCTGTGCGTTTTAACTACCGCGTTTTATTTCGCTCAAACCCTGCCAGATCATTTTTATGTAGCGCAAGGTGAGTCGCTGGCTCTTTCCACTCCTTTACCTATTGAGGAGTCACCGTCTCAATTGGAGGGTACAACCCAGGTCTATGCCCGGGCTGGCACAGGGTATACCACAAATCTCAAACTCTTTGGTGCTGTAGAAATCAAAGAAGTGGATGTCCAGGTTGTGGAACGGGAACTGGTGGTTCCCAGTGGCGCGCCTTTTGGGATTAAAATGTTTACCGAAGGGGTAGTTGTAGTTGGACTGAGCGATGTGGATACCGGCAATGGCCTGATCAATCCCGCAAAAGAGGCCGGCCTCAAAGTGGGGGATATTATTTTGGAGGTAGATGGCCAGGAAGTCCAGTTTAATGAGGACATATCCCGGATTATTTCCCAGGGAAATGGGGAAGCAGCCCAAGTAACTGCCAAGCGGGATGATGAAACTTTTACAGTGACGGTACATCCAGTAAAATCCGCCACAGATGATGGCTATAAAGCTGGCATCTGGGTTCGTGACAGCTCTGCTGGTATTGGTACTATGACCTATTACGACCCCCAGACCATGGTGTTTGCGGGATTGGGCCACGCCATTTGTGATATTGATACGGGGGATATTATGCCTCTCTCCCGGGGAGAAATTGTGGATGTGTGTGTGACTGGGGTAGGCAAAGGTTACAGTGGTTCCCCTGGAGAAATCAAGGGCACCTTCCAAAACGATCAACAGTTGGGCTATTTGCTGGTGAACAATGAGACCGGTGTTTTTGGCCGTTTAACCCAAAATAACCTCACTGGATTTGCCATTCCCATGGCTCTGCGCCAGGAGGTAAAAACAGGCCCTGCCCAGATTTATACCACCATTTCGGGCAATAAACCGCAAAAATATGATATTGTGATTGAAAAGGTCAATATCAACGACCAGAGTCCTACCAAAAACATGATAATTCAGATTACAGACCCCGAATTATTGGAAAAAACAGGAGGTATTTTACAGGGAATGAGTGGCAGCCCTATCATTCAGGATGGTAAACTTGTAGGCGCGGTCACCCATGTATTTGTCAATGATTTGTGTCGAGGATACGGTATTTTTGCTGAAAATATGCAAAAAACCGCAAAAAGTGTTGCAATCAGTTAGAAAATCCTTTGTCAGGTTTGACAAATATCCTCTAAAATTTTATAATAAATTCATATCAGTTCCCGTTGTCAAACTGTTGCATTAATTGGAAAAATATGGTATTCTTTGGACATGGAAAATTTTTACAATTTGGAGGTAGCCACATGACATCTCGGGTAAAGGTATTGATTGCAGATGATAATCGGGAATTTTGCGCACAGTGCAGCGCGCTGTTCCGCACTTATGGATATGAAACCATGGTTGCTCCCAAGGATGGGGTAAAACTGGTAGAAATGATTTTGGAATATCAGCCCAACATTGTTCTGGCAGATGTGTTTATGCCCAAGTTGGATGCCATTGGGGTGATGAAGAGTGTGCGCAGTGCCAATCTAAGCGTTCAACCTCTCTTTATGATGATGTCTACCTTTGACAACTCCATGTTGGAGCGGGAGCTGTTGTCCTGCGGAGCCTCCTATTATTTTCTCAAGCCTTTCGATACCGAGGTGTTGGTAGAGCGGATTGTACAGATTTCCGGATTTAAGAAAAACGAAGCGCCCACCTCCAATGGCAACGGTAAATTGCAGCCGGATTTGGAGATGATGGTAACCGAAATCATACATCAGATTGGTGTTCCAGCCCATATTAAAGGATATCATTATCTGCGGGAATCCATTTTGTTGGCGGTACAGAACCCGGATATTATCAATTCGGTGACCAAACAGCTGTATCCCACTGTGGCTAAAAAATTCAGTACCACCTCTTCTCGGGTGGAGCGTGCGATCCGTCATGCTATTGAGGTTGCCTGGGATCGGGGCGATGTAGATATTCTCAATTCTTACTTTGGGTATACCATTCACAATCAGAGAGGCAAGCCCACCAACAGCGAGTTTATCGCGATGATTTCCGATAAGCTGCGGCTGCGGCTGAAGGCGGCCAATCAATAAGATCGTTTTTTTTGCAGAAAGCGCTGGTGTTTACCGGCGCTTTTTCATTGAAGCAGAACAGGGCAACTCCATAAAAACTGACTAATCATTCAGTATATTTTGACAGAAAAAATTAATGAATGATTGGGTCAATGTAGAGTTTTGTATAGAAATTGAGCTGTTTTTACGAAAAAATGAAAGCTCTATTTTAAAAGATGATGAAAAATGACAAGCAGTCTTTGGTTGTTTCCACGATGGGAGAGTGCTATAATAGGAAAAATACACCCGGAAAGAGGGGAGGAGTTCCAAAATACTATGTTACAAAATCGCATTATTGTGATCACCGGTCACTATGGCAGTGGAAAGACCAATCTGTCGGTGAATCTGGCGGTAGACCTGAAAAAGCAAGGCAAAGAAGTTACTTTGGTGGATTTGGATATTGTCAATCCCTATTTTAGGTCCGCCGACTTCCGGGACTTTTGCCAGGAGCAGGGCATCGAACTGCTGGCGCCGATGTTTGCCAATTCCAATTTGGATATTCCCGCCCTCAGCACCCCAGTGATTGGAAAGCTGCGATCTGAGAATACCACAGTCATATTGGATGTGGGAGGAGACAGCGCCGGAGCCGCGGCTTTGGGTCAGTATGCTCAGGTGATCAAAGACCAGGGATATGATTTATTGTATGTGGTAAATTTTTACCGGTATTTGACCCGTTCACCCAAAGAAGCGGCCGAAATCCTCGGTGAGATCCAAGGGGCAGGGAGATTGGCTCCTACAGGACTTGTCAACAACAGTAATCTTTCTACCGAGACCACCTGGAAGCATTTGGAGGACATACAGCCTCAAATGGAGGAACTGCGTTCTTTGACAGGGCTGCCCATTGCCTTTACCGCAGTTAAGCGGGATTTGGCCGGTAAAGTTCCAGAAGGCTTGGAAAAAATTTATCCCATAGACGTTTATGTAAAAGCGCCTTGGAATGAAGAATAAAGATGGAGGGAATGAAGATGGCAAAAACAATCATTGCTGAAAATGTTTGCAAAGGCTGCGGCCTGTGTGTGGACGCATGTCCCAAGAAAATTATTCAGCTGGATCTGGGTAAACTCAATGCCAAAGGGTACAATCCCGCTCATGTTGTGAGCCCGGAACAGTGTATTGGCTGCGCTATGTGCGCGATTATGTGTCCTGACAGCGCAATTACAGTGGAAAGGTAGTGAAAAAATGGCAGAACGTGTTTTAATGAAAGGCAACGAAGCCATGGCGGAAGCCGCTATTCAGGCGGGATGTCGTCATTTCTTTGGATATCCTATTACTCCCCAGACTGAGGTTTCAGCCTATTTGTCCAAACGGTTTCCAAAAATCGGCGGTACATATCTCCAGGCAGAATCTGAGGTAGCGGCCATCAACATGGTATTGGGCGCCGCTTCGGCTGGTGTGCGGGCTATGACCTCTTCCTCTTCTCCAGGTATTTCCCTGAAATCAGAGGGAATTTCCTATCTGGCTGGTTCCGACCTGCCCTGCGTGATTCTCAATGTAATGCGCGGCGGCCCTGGTTTGGGTGGTATTCAGCCCTCCCAGGCGGACTATTGGCAGGCTACCAGAGCGCCAGGACATGGTGATTTTCAGGTTTTGGTTTTCGCTCCTTCCACTGTACAGGAGATGGTAGATACCATTTTCAGAGCCTTTGATAAGGCGGATGAGTACCGTATGCCCGCTATGATTTTGGCGGACGGTATGCTGGGTCAGATGATGGAGCCGGTTTCTTTCCCAGAGGGAAAAGCTGATACCCAGAAGGAAAAGCCCTGGGCCGCCAATGGACATGGCTTTAAGCGGAAACAGAACGTGATCAACTCTCTCTATTTAAATCCCGCTGTTTTGGAGCAGAAAGTGAGAGAGCGCTTTGAGCGGTATGCCCAGATTCAGAAAACTGAGCAGATGGCTGAGGAGTTTATGATGGAGGATGCCGACTTCGCTGTAGTAGCCTACGGTGCTTCTGCCCGTATCGCCAAATCTGCTGTCGTCGCTGCCCGGGCTGAGGGAATCAAAGTTGGTTTGGTACGGCCCATCACCCTGTGGCCTTTCCCCACCGATGCCCTGCAGAAGGCAGCCGCTCAGGTAAAAGGCTTTTTGTGTGTGGAGATGAGTATGGGCCAGATGATCGATGACGTCAAACTGGCGATTTCCTGCAGCCGGCCGGTTGCTTTCTTTGGCAGAACCGGCGGTATTATTCCCACACCCGGTGAGGTTCTGGGCGAGATCAAAAAACTTGCGGGAGGTGCCAAGTAATGGCTGTTGTTTACGAGAAACCAAAATCTCTCTCTGATGCGCCGCTCCACTACTGCCCTGGATGTACCCATGGCATTATCCACAAGCTGGTTGCTGAGGTTTTGGATGAGCTGAAAATTGAAGGAAAAACAGTAGGTGTGGCACCGGTTGGATGTGCCGTTATGGCCTACGACTACTTTACTTGTGATATGGTTCAGGCCCCCCATGGGCGTGCACCGGCGGTAGCTACCGGTCTGAAACGTGCTCTGCCTGACCAGGTGATTTTTACCTATCAGGGAGATGGTGACCTGGCCGCTATCGGTACTGCTGAGACCGTCCATGCCGCTACTCGTGGAGAAAATATCACCATTATTTTTGTCAATAACGCCATTTATGGTATGACTGGTGGCCAGATGGCTCCCACTACCCTGCCTGGTCAGGTGACCCAGACCACCCCCTATGGCCGGGATATTCACACTGCAGGTTTCCCAGTACGGGTTTGTGAGATGCTTTCCACTTTGGACGGCGTAGCCTACGCGGAACGTGTGTCGGTAGATTGTGTACCCAATATTCGTAAAGCAAAGGCTGCCATTAAAAAGGCCTTTACCGCTCAGATTGAGAAAAAGGGCTTTTCCATTGTGGAAGTGGTATCCTCCTGTCCCACCAACTGGGGTCTTACTCCTACCGAGGCGCTCCAGTGGCTGCGTGACAATATGCTGCCCTATTATCCCTTGGGGGTATACAAGGATAAAACAGAGGAGGGGGTAAGATAATGGCTACAACCAATATTATTCTGGCTGGTTTTGGTGGACAGGGTATTCTGTTTGCCGGCAAGGTAATTGCTTACGCTGGTTTGATGGAGGGGAAAGAGGTTTCCTGGCTGCCCTCCTATGGCCCTGAGATGCGTGGCGGTACCGCTAACTGTAGTGTTTGTGTCTCTGATGAGATGGTGGCTTCCCCTCTGGTTATCAACCCGGATATTCTCATCGCCATGAATACCCCCTCCTTTGAGAAGTTTATCGACGCTCTGGTGCCCGGAGGCATTGCCATTGTGGACAGCTCCCTGGTGGATGCCAAAACTGACAGAACTGATATTCACCTCTTCCAGGTGCCCGCTACCCAATTGGCCAACGAAAAGGGCCTGAAAGGTTTGGCTAATATTATTTTGGTAGGCAAAATGATGAAAGAGTCTGGTTTTGTCTCGCTGGATGGTATTTATAAAGGAATTGATAAATCGGTTCCCGCTAAAAAAGCCCATTTGGCTGTCAGCAACAAGCAGGCAGTAGAATTGGGAATGAGCCTGTAATTTTTACAAAAACGCAAATTGCCGCGAAAGCAGGTTTGCTTTCGCGGCAATTTTGATATAGGGAGAATTCCTTAAAGGGATACGGTGGTATCGGTGGATGTTCTGTTTTTTTGTCAATAAGGCGTTGGGTAAGAATATACTGGATATTTTGCTCCAACAGATGCAAAAAGTTAATCAGGATTTCTACCTCGGCGGTAGAGCGATTGTCTGTAAGGCTGACCGATAAAATGGCAGCAGTGGTAAGCATTTCTGGATAAGAACGGTTTTGGCACCGGGAGTGGAAGAAGATGTTTGGGTATTTTCGGAAAAATCATATTCCTCTTCCCCAACAGAGGAGTTCTCTGAAATGTTTTCCATTTCCTCACCCCTCTGATACAACATAGTATAAATATAGTCGGGAGAGGCGGAAAATATGTGAAAGAGGTACCTATCTGGGTTATTCCTGAATAGGCTGGTAGCAGATTACCTGTTCCTGTACCTGGGGCAGCAGAGAGAGAATTTCCTCATACTGTTTTTTAGAGCTTTCAGATAGGTTTGAAAAGTCCCCATCATCCCAGGAAAAATAAAAAGCGTATTGGTCAATGGTTTGGAGCAACACATTATGTTGGAATCCGGTGACCGGTTGTAGATCCTGGGAGCTTTTCAAATACTCATCCAATGTTTTCTGATCCATATTGGTAACCGCACATACTCGTTTTACCTGTTTGGAGATGACAGCATATTCCTCATTGCTCAGTTCTTCTCCACGCTCACTGAGTTCCATGAGCCGATCATATACTTCCTGGCTTTGGTAAAGTAAAAACAACTGGCCATAAATTTCTACATCCTGTCGGACACAGTCCCCAGCGGCAGAGGTAAGAAGTACCTGGTCGATTTGTTCCCGCATGGAATCGGGGAGAACCATAGCAATCCCCAGCAGATCTACCTGAAGGGCGCCAGAGGGAATAACAGGTTTAGCCGAGGAAGAGGTTTCACTGGAAGAGTTATTGGGTTCCCCTTCGGCAATGCATCCAGTTAGGGAACAGATTTGCAGCAGGCACAGCAAAATTAAGAAGAGCTTTTTCATAGCACACCTCAAATTGCGGTTGTAAAGGGTAAAAGCAATGATTTCAGTATAGCACCTTTTGGCAAGAAAAAAATGAAAATTCCGTTAAAATACTACACAGGATGTAGGAAAACCAAGTGAAAATTGCTGTGCCAACATAGATAAAATAAAAAGCCGCCTTTAAGGCGGCTTTTTATTTTACTTATTTCGGATATAGCACATGCTGATGGTATCAGGTCCTCCCTGTGTGGACATGGTGCCCAGCATGGGGTAGATGTGATAGACCAGCTGCGGATAGGTTTCCTGGATCTTTTTCACAAGCGCCATTGCTTTTTCCGGGCAACCTACATGGCTGACATACAGCTCCCCAGTTTCATCCACATCACTGGTATAATAGGAAGCCATTTTGGCCAATCCATTTTGATATCCCAACGCATTGCCCAAATTTACTCCACCACCATTGCGAATGCCAACAATTGGTTTGAGCTTTAGCTTGGAGGCAATGGAACCCTTCAGTACCGAAACTCGTCCACCCTTTATCAGGTACTCAATATTGTCCACCAGATAAGTGGTGTAGACCTTTCGACGTAAAATATCCAGCTCGTACAGGATATCCTCCATAGGAATATTTTGCTCAATGAGATGATAGGCGTGCTTTAACTCAATAACTTCACTGAGGGAACAACTCCAGGAATCCACCACATGGATTTTGCAGGGGTGTCCTTGGTGCTTTTCCTCAAACATTTCTTTGGCGATCAACGCACTGTTGAAAGTGCCTGATCCCTGCACCGACATGGTAATACAAAGAATATGGTCATAGTCCTGAGCGAACTGTTCGTATTTTGAGAAAAATGCTTCAGGACTGGGCTGTGAGGTAGTAGGAATATCAGGCAGAGTACGCAGGTAGTCTGCATATTTGGCGTTATCAAAATCAATGTAATCGGTGACAGACCGGTCCTTCATAATCAAAGAAAGAGGAATTACCTCAATATTGTATTTTTCTGCATCCTCTTTTGAAATGTCAGAACCAGAATCGGTAAATAGTTTAATGCGCTCCATGTACCATCTCTCCCCATGTTAATTGATCCTTAATACCGTCTAACAGGATACCATGGAATGTATAATATTACAACAGCCTCTGAGAAAGTTTATAAAATAGATATAAATTACAAATCTCTTATTGCCTGGGTAATTATGTATAATCTCGGTCTATGGTGATGACACCTAGGTAAGAAGAATCCAATTCAGTCAGTTTGTTTTCTACTTCTTTTTGAATTTCACTGTCTTCTTTTCCATATTCGATGGGAACAACCACATCAAAAATCAAATTGCTGTGGGTGATACCGCTGACCATCCGAAAATCATGGATGGAAAACCTGGGGTCAATTTCTTTGACCTTCTCTACTACAGCCATGCGAACTCGGTTGGTTTGGGCGCAGTTGGTTTGTACTGGATCCATATGAATTACAATGTTTAAATTTAATTCTTTCCCAATCTCCCGTTCGGCGTTGTCAATTACATCGTGAGAATACATCATATCGTTGGTCATTGGCACTTCCGCATGGGCTGTAACAAAAGTCCGGCCAGGACCATAGTCATGGATGATCAGGTCATGTACGCCAATAATGCCATCATATTGCAGTATCATATGTTTGATTTCTCCCACCAGATTGGGATCGGGTTTTGTTCCCAATAGAGGTGTGAGTGTGTCTTTGGCCACTTCATATCCAGCTTTAAAGATCATAACCGAGACAACCAAACCCATGACGCCGTCTATTGGCAATGTGGTAAACCGGCTGGCAATGACCGAAATCAATGTAACTGTTGTAGCCATTACATCAGATAGGCTATCAGCGGCGGTTGCAGCCAAGGAGGCGGAGTTGATTTTTTTACTTAATGTCAAATTAAAACGGTTCATCCACAGTTTTACCAGGATGGAGGCCAACAGGCCTATTAAAACCGGCAGGCTGAATTCTACCGGGCTGGGGTGCAGTATTTTATCCACTGAATTCTGGATAAATTCCGTTCCTACCAGTAAAATCAACAGCGCGATAACCAGGCCACTGAGGTATTCCACCCGGCCATGGCCAAATGGGTGGTCCCGGTCTGCGGGTTTGGATGCCATTTTAAATCCAAGCAGTGTTACAATACAGGATCCCACATCCGATAGGTTATTAAACGCGTCAGCAGTGATGGCGATACTGCCCGAAATGGTACCCAAAATAAATTTTATACCAAACAGTATCAGGTTACATGTGGCACCAACTGTACTACTTAGAAAACCATACCGTTCCCGTACTTTTAAATCAGCAATATTTTCATAATCCTTCACAAATAAGGCAATCAGTCTTTGTGTCATTATTATTTCCCTCCAGCCACGCCTTATTGGGGATGTACCCTATTTAAGAGCATTGTTCTCATTATAACTTTTTTTTAAAAAAATTCAATTATTTTCTAAGGGAATCTCATGGGAAATCAATTGTATCTCAATTGTTTTAAAAATAACTTTTGAAAAGGAAAAGAAAATTCTATCCGGGACAATTTGTTTGTGGTACAATGAACTCATTGGCAAAGTATTGTAAAATGAAAGGACTGAAGATTATGGAGTATGAAAAGCTGCCCTATGTCAATGTGGGATATTCCAATACGCCTTTGGAATTTCTCCCCAATCTGACCAAAGAGATTGGCAAGGGGAACATTTACATTAAGCGTGATGATATGACAGGCCTGGCGATGGGAGGCAACAAGACCAGAAAGCTGGACTATTTGGTTGAGTATGCGCTGAAAAATGGCTATACAGCGCTTCTGACCTATGGTGGTGTACAGACCAATCATGGCCGTCTCACCGTTGCCGCTGCCCGTAAGTTCGGTCTCAGACCCATTTTGGTACTCACTGGAGCTAAGCCAGATTACTGTTCCGGCAACCTGCTACTGGACCGTTTGATGGATGCGGATTTGATCTTCCTGGATACCTCCTCTCTAGAGAATTTGCCTGAGGCGGAAAAGAAACAGGCCACAGAGGAGTTTATGCGGAAAAGCAAAGAGAAAATTTTTGCCCGGTACGCAGCCCAAGGAGAAAAGGTGCTGGATATTCCGGTGGGCGGTTCCAGCTCTTTAGGAGCTATGGGATATGTCCACGCAGCCGGTGAAATTGTTCGCCAGATGAAAGAACAAAACATTCAGGCCCGGTACTTGGTAGCTGGCTATGGATCGACAGGTACTTTTTCTGGCCTGGTGGCAGGAGCCAAATATTATAATGCGCCTTTTGAGGTTATTGGTATACCAATTTCCCCTGATTATCATCCCCAGGAAGAAGCGGCTGCATTTATTGAGTCTTTTAGTCAGGAATATGAATTGGGTGTTCACTGTAAGCCTGAGGAAATTCATATTGAAGCTGGACCAGCAGAAGCCCCCTATTATGGAGTAGCCTATAATACACCGGATCCTATTACCCAGCAGTATATTGCGCTGCTGGCCAGAACCGAAGGAATTTTTACCGATCCTTGCTACACTGGTAAGGTGTTGTATGGAATGGTGGATCTGATGCGCCGGGGTGTAATTGGAGCGGATGAAAATGTGATCCTGCTGCATACAGGTGGCACGCCTGCTTTGTGGAGCAAGGAACATTTGGATGATATGCAAAAGCAATTCTGGTGTGATGACCGGAAAATCACAGTATTAAAACCTTAATAGCCCTGTAGAAGGAATTGTTTGGGAAAATGGCGCCTGTTTATGGCGCTGGCATAAATTGCTATAAAGGAGACTTCACAATGGAGAATCGTGTAAAAGGCAGAATTGCACTGGTAACTGGAGCAACCAGTGGCATTGGGCGTTCCTGTGCCGTCAAATTGGCGGCCCTGGGTGCTGATCTGGTGCTGGCAGGAAGACGGGAGACTATGTTGGAGGAAGTGGCTGCCCATATTCGCTCTGCGTATGGGGTGCGGGTTTTAACTTTGGTGTTGGATGTGCGTGATTCCTTTCAGGTGTTGGATAAGTTGACCCACCTGCCCGATGAGTGGAAAAATATTGATATCCTCATCAATAACGCAGGATTGGCTTTGGGAACAGAAAAGGTTTTTGAGAATCAGGTGGAAGACATTGACGCCATGGTGGATACCAATGTCAAAGGGCTGCTGTATGTCATTAAGGCGGTGGTCCCACAGATGGTTGCCCGCAAAGCCCAGGGTATTGTAGTAAATTTGGGATCGGTAGCGGGTAATACCGCCTATGCCGGTGGCGCGGTTTACTGTGGTTCCAAGGCGGCGGTGCGCTATATCAGCGACGGCTTGCGGATTGATTTGGTAGATACCCCCATTAAGGTGACCAATATTGAACCCGGACTGGTAGAAACAGAATTCAGCATTGTCCGGTACAAAGGGGATAAGGACAAAGCTAAAAAAGTTTATACAGGGATTGATCCTCTTACCCCGGACGATATTGCCGATACAGTCGCTTATATTTGTAATATGCCCCAAAATGTGCAGATTCCTGAAATTGTGCTGACTCCTACCCATCAGGCGGATGCCATTTATAAGCATTACGAAAATTAAGGATCTATATAAAAAGGCCTGCCAACAGGATTTTGTTGGCAGGCCTTTTCTATAGTTTGAACAGTATCTTTTATTGGTTATGATAACTGGCCAGTATATTTTCCATACTGCGCAGCAGATGTTTGCGCATGGCCTCCCGGGCTTTTTCTGGTTCTTTTAAAAAGATACACTGCAAAATTTCTTCATGTTCCCGAAGTGCCTTGACCCGATGTTCCCCTCCATCAGTGGTTTTGCCAATGGAGGAACCATTCCACAGATCCATTAAAAAGTGCGTAAGGCGCTGGCTGTCTGCGGCTTCCCACAAGGACATGTGAAAGGTTTGATTGTAGGCCACAAATTCCTCCTGCTCCACAGTGGAAATTCGTTCCAGCATACTGCGGTGAAGCTGAGCCATTGGCAAAAGCTGTTCCAGGTGTTTGGTAGCCCGGGCGGCTGCTTCTGATTCCAGTAGGGCACGTATCTCAAAATGGTCCATAATAAACTTGTCGTCAATTTTTTGTACAATGGCGCCCCGGTTCATTCGCAGTTGAATCAGACCTTCAGACGCCAAGGCTTGCAGGGCTTCCCGGACTGGGGTCCGGGACACGCCAAACCTTGCGCCAAGGTCGGTCAGCGAAAGTTCTTCCCCAGGGGCGAATTCACCTGCCAAAATTTCTCTGCGAAGGATAGACGCGATTTTTATTCTGACTGGCATTGGCTCGGTAGGTTTCATCTTTCCGCCTCCTTGCATACTTGCTCCTTTCCCACACTATACCACTCTCTGGATATCTATGTCAATTTACTAACAGGTCAGATTGTATAGGTATGGGAGTATTTTTGGGCAATTTATCTATTTTTTGTGGAAAATAATTGTTTTTACACCTTATAAATGGTAAAATTGTTTTGGAAGATTGTATACAATTTTTAGGGGAGGCGATTCTGTGCACGCTTTGGAAAAAATTTTGGCAAAAGCCAGTGGAAAAAGCCAGGTACAGGCGGGGGATATTGTGACGGCTAAGGTGGACTTTGCGGAAATCAATGACCTCTATTTACAAACGCTGTACTCCTTTTACGAAATGGGAGGAAAGAGAGTTTGGGATTCCAGCCGCGCGGCATTTGTATTTGACCACTATGCACCGGCCCCCACTATTCAGTCTGCCGCTATTCATAAAGAGATGCGTCAGTTTGCCCGCGAAAATGAGTTGACCTATCATTTTGATGTACAGTCAGGAGTTTGCCATCAGGTAATGCCTGAGCGAGGCGTGGTTTATCCAGGTATGATTTTGGTGGCAACCGATTCCCATACCACAACCCATGGAGCTTTTGGTGCTTTTGGCACAGGGGTAGGGGCTACCGATATGGCTACTATTCTGATTACCGGGGAATTGTGGTTTCGGGTGCCTGAGATTATAGAAATTCGTTTGGAAGGGGAGCCTCCAACTGGGGTTTATCCCAAAGATGTTATTTTATATGTATTGGGCCAGCTAAAGGCGGATGGAGCGGTATACAAAGCCATAGATTTTACCGGCAGCTATGTCCGCCAGTTGGGAGTGGCCGGCCGTATGACGATCTGTAATATGGCGGTGGAGATGGGGGCCAAGACCGCCTATATGCAACCAAATAAAGCGGTTTTGGACTATGTTTCCCAGCGGGCGGTACGGCCTTTTACCGTAGAATATACTGATCCAGACTTTGTGTATCAGGAGCAGTATATTTTTGATCTGACCAGCCTGACACCACAGGTGTCCGCCCCCCACAGTGTGGACAATGTCCATCCTTTAAGTGCGATTGAACCAGTCAAAGTGGATCAGTGCCTGATTGGAACTTGCACAGGAGGCAGAGTGGAGGACTTCGCTGTAGCCGCTCAAATTTTGCGGGGCAAAAAAATTGCTCCCGGTGTTAGAATGGTTGTGATTCCGGCATCACAGCAGGTACAGAGGACGTGTTTGGAGAGGGGGTATCTGCAAGAGCTGATGGATGCTGGCGCGGTTATGGCAGCCCCCGGTTGCGGACCTTGTTTGGGAGTCCATGAGGGTATTTTAGCTCCGGGAGAGGTTTGTATTTCCTCCTCCAATCGGAATTTCCCAGGTCGGATGGGAAGTGCCCAAGCCAGTATTTATCTGGCGTCACCCGCTACAGTGGCGGCTTCAGCTCTCAAGGGGTACCTTGCTGATCCCAGGCCACTGCTTATTGACTGAGAGAGGAGGAACCTGCTATGCAAACAGTATTTACAGGCAGAGTGACTGTGTTGGGAAACAATATTGATACAGACCAGATTTATCCAGGCAGATATTTAGAGTTAGTAGATCCAGTTGAGATTGGACATCATTGCCTGGAAGGAGTGGATGGAGACTTGGCGAAAAACTTCCGCCAGGGAGACTTTTTGGTGGCGGGAAGTAATTTTGGGTGTGGTTCCAGCCGGGAACACGCTCCTATTGCAATCTTAAATATGGGAGCTTTACTGGTATTGGCAGATTCCTTTGCCCGCATATTTTACCGGAATGGAATCAACCTGGGGCTTCCTTTGGTGATTTGTAAGGGACTGTGGAAACAGGTGAAAGACGGTGATTGGATCACAGTGGATCTGGAACAAGGGACTGTTCGGCTGGAAGCTACTGGAACGGTTATGACCTGTGAAAAAATTCAGGGTCCCGCTTTGACCATTTTGCAGGCGGGAGGGATTAAACCGCTGTTTCGTCAACGGATGTCGCAATCTTCTCAGTAAATAAGAATCCCCAGCTCTTTTAAATAGGAGCTGGGGATTTTTTAGTTGGAGATCTCTGTTTGCGGGGAAGAATTGGGGATTTGTCTGCCTTCAAAGTTGATGGTGTAATTGTCCGGGTAGATCATCTCGCTGACTTTTAGAAACTTATATCCCTGTAATTTCAGCTCCTGTAAAATGCCAGGAAGAGCGGCTGGTGTATTTTGAGCTCCTAGGTGCAGCAGCAGAATAGAGCCTGGCTGTACCTTTTTTGTAACCCGGTTGATCATTTCTTCTGGTGTGGGATTTTTCCAGTCAATCGTATCGCAATCCCACTGGATACAGTAATATCCCAACTCTTCCAATGTTTCTACCAGAGTGTCATTGTAGGAACCGGATGGGGGGCGAAAAAGAGTGGGGCGCACACCGGTAATCTGGGTGATGGCCTGTTCCGACTTCTGTACCTGGGAGATGATTTGTTCCCGACTTAGGGTTGCCATATCCGGATGGGAGTAGGAATGGCTTTGTATTTCGTGTCCAGCGTCAAAAAGCATACGGGTGGATTCTGGATATTTTTCAGCCCATTGCCCCACTACAAAGAAGGTAGCTGGTGCATTTTCTGCCTTTAAAATCTCTAAAAACTTGGGGACATCCTCATCAGACCAGGCACAGTTAATCCCAAGAGCCACTACTTTGTCTGAACGTTCAACCGAATAGATGGGAATTTTCTTCTTGCTGGCCGATACCGCCATTGAGGCGGATTGTATATGCAGGTATATCCCTCCTATTGCCGCCAGGCAGCAAAGACAGGCCATCCATTTTAGAAGCTGGTGTTTCACAATGACCCGATACATCCTATTCCCTCCTCAAAAAGCTGTGGTGCTATTTTATGCAGCATAAGGATTTGATAGCACAAAAAAAGAGGCCTCCTTTGTAGGAGGCCTTGTTTGGTAGAGAAGAAAGGTTTAGGAGTTGGCCGCGGCACGACGTGCTTTGAGTTCGGCTCGCATCTCCTGGCCAAATTTGGCTGTAATGGGATACAATCTCAAGAAAAGTAGGCAAAAAGCTGCTAAAATGAGGGGAATATAGATGCGGATATTTAGGATCATATCTACCACTTC
>CALXEL010000002.1 GCA_944387315.1 uncultured Clostridia bacterium | reverse complement strand
CAATCAATCTGGTAGGCATTCGGATACTTGGCCAACAGATCCGGGCTTTGACCCACCTCCCGGATAATGCCATCTTCACAATAAACAGCGCCATCCTCAATGACGCCAATATCTTTCATCTCCGCTCCCCGCTTGGCGGAAAACCCACTGCAGGTCACCAGCTGAGAGGCATGGAGCAAAAGCACCTGTTTCATTGACATTCCTCCCTTGGTTCTTTTGTAATTGGAGCAGGGGCCGGCGGGCTCAACAAGCCTGCCGGCCCCGCTGCATTTATTCTTCCGCAATCCGGTTTTCGATAATTTGAGCAGAGGAGAAGTTTTCGATCTGCAGATAGTACTCAGCGCAGTCGATGAGGGCCTGCTGAGGCACCAGTCCAATGACCTCACTGCCCACCACATTGACTCCATACCGGCGAGCCTCCATCTTTACCATCTCAAAGGCAGTATAGATAGGGGTCTTGGTAAAGTCGGTCAGATTCATGGAAACCTGGGTCTGTTTGCGCTCAGCCAGATCTACCCCCATGGCCTTGCAGTACCGCAGACCGCCACCGATAAAACGCACCTTCTTGGCAATGGCGGTGGCAATCTCCAGGTTGTCAGTGTCCAGATTTACATTGTAGGCACAAAGAGGCATTCTGGCGCCGATGGCAACTACACCAGCGGTGGGATGGGGCTGGGAAGGACCAAAGTCCGGTGTCCACAGCTCAGTATCCTTCATCTTTTCCGCCATTCCCTCAAACTGGCCCTTACGAACGCTGGCCAGGTTTTCCCGATGAGGGGCCGAAGCAGATTTCTCATAGAGGAACACTGGAATTCCCATCTCACCCACTGCTTTACCTACCTCTTTGGAAAGAGCGATGGCCTCTTCGGTGGTGACATTTTTAATGGGAATAAAGGGAACCACGTCGGCGGCACCCATCCGGGGATGCTGTCCCTCATGCTTGGTCATGTCGATCAACTGGGCAGCTGTGGCAATGGCCTGGACTACCGCATCCCGCAGGGGTTCAGGCTCACCCACCACTGTAATAACACAGCGGTTGTGATCCTTATCGGTTGTATAGTCCAGCAGCTTTACACCTTCCTTGCCCCGGAAAGCGTCGGTGATTTTTTCCACTTTGGCCAGATCCCGGCCCTCACTGAAGTTGGGTACACACTCTACAATTCTGTTCAAGGATGCCATCTTTCTCTTCTCCCTATTTTGTTACGTATTTGCTGTACTGACTGGCCACAGCCTCTGCCACTTTCTTCTCATCGGCAATAAAGGGCAGGGTGATGTGGTTTTCATTGGAAAGCTTATTGTATTGCGCGCTGACTTCCAGAGCGTTCTCATTGCGGGCCCAGGAACGTCTGGACACACCGCCCATAACATCCCATGGCATAGCGCTGCGCAGGATATTGTCCACACGCTCGCTGCCGTCCAATACCATACCGAAGCCGCCATTGATGGCTTTGCCGATACCTACGCCGCCGCCGTTGTGGAGGGCTACCAGGCTCATGCCCCGGGCACAGTTGCCGGCGAATACATGAGTAGCCATATCAGCCATAATGTTACTGCCGTCTTTGATGTTGGAAGTCTCGCGGAAAGGAGAATCGGTTCCGCCGGTGTCGTGGTGGTCACGTCCCAACATAATGGGTCCTACTTCCCCGTCCCGAACCAGTTTGTTGAATCGCAGGGCGATATTCATACGGCCCAAAGCGTCTTGATAGAGAATACGAGCCTGGGAACCAACCACCAGCTGGTTTTTCTCCGCGTCACGAATCCAGTTATAGTTGTCTCTGTCCTGATAGCGGCGGTTGGGATCGATACACTCCATGGCCGCCAGATCGGTTCTATGCAGATCGGAAGGTTTGCCGCTCATACAAACCCAACGGAAGGGACCATAGCCGTAGTCAAACAGTCTGGGCCCCAGAATATCCTCTACATAGGACGGGAAGATAAAGCCATCCATCTCATTGACGCCGTTTTTACAGATTTCGGGTACACCGGCGTCATAGACTGCCTTCATAAAGCTGTTGCCGTAGTCAAAGAAGTAGCTGCCCTTGGCAACCAGCCGCTGAATCACATGGAAATGTGCAATCAGGGTCTTGTTGACCAGCTCAATAAATTTGTGCTTATCGGTAGCCAGCAGTTTGGTTCTCTCCTCAAAGGTGATACCCTGGGGGCAATAGCCGCCGTCATAGACAGCGTGGCAGGAGGTCTGGTCAGAGAGCAGATCGATGTGGATGTCATGGGTATCGGCATACTCCAGCAGATCCACCACGTTGCCATAGTAAGCAATGGAAGCCGCTTTCTTCTCAGCCTGGTACTGTTTTGCTTTGGCAAAAGCCTCCTCGGGGGTATCTACAATCTCACCCACCCACTTCTGGTCATGGCGGGTGTGGATCCGGGAAATGTCCACCTCAGCGATAATACCTACGCCGCCGGCGATTTCCACAGCCTTGCCCTGGGCACCGCTCATACCGCCCAAACCAGAGGTGACAAAGAGCTTACCAGCCAGGTTGCCCTCATCGGGGATACCCAGTTTCAGACGTCCGGCATTGAGGAGGGTGTTGTATGTACCATGGACAATACCCTGTGGGCCAATGTACATCCAGCCACCCGCTGTCATCTGGCCATAGTTAGCGACACCCATGGCGATAGCCCGATGCCAATTTTTCTGGTCATCAAAGAGGCCAACCATCAAGCCGTTGGTGATGATGGCTCTGGGAGCCGATTTGGGAGATTTAAAAAGCCCTAGAGGATGACCGGAAGCTACTACCAATGTCTGCTCATCGGTGAGCACTTCCAGATACTTTTTAATCAGCTGGTACTGCATCCAGTTCTGGCACACCTGTCCAGTCTCACCATAGGTAACCAGCTCATAAGGATACAGAGCCACGTCAAAGTCCAGGTTGTTGTCAATCATCAGCTGGAAAGCCTTGCCCTCCAGGCAGTTTCCCTTATACTCATCAATGCTCTTGGCTTTGATGGCACCCTGGGGACGGAACCGGTAACCATAAATACGGCCCCGTGTAAACAGTTCCTCTAAGAACTCGGGAATCAGTTCCTCATGCCACTCCTCAGGCACATAGCGCAGGGCGTTTTTCAGAGCCAGCTCGGTATCTGCCTGGCTCAGGGTAAATTCTCTCTTGGGAGCCCGGCGAATCCCTTCCACAAATGTTTTCTTGGGGGGCAGTTCACCTGAAAGGCGAATGGTCATAGCATCAGCAATTTGTTGATTGGTCAGCATTGTCATCATGTCCTCCTTTGTATTTCTATAGATAAATCCATTATTTACTGAATTTCTCCAGCGGCCTGCTGGGCAACTTTCAAAACGGTACCATCCTCGATCAGCTTGGCACACTTGGCAATTTCGGTATACAGAATCCGGTCCTTGGTCACAGGCTCTACCACTTTGCGTACCGCATCATAAACAGCACGAGTGGCGGGAGCCATTCCCTCTTTGTTGCCAAACTCCATAGCCTGGGCAGCACAGAGCAGCTCAATGGCCAGCACATTTTGTACATTAAAAAGAATCTCCCTGGCCTTGCGGGCTGCTGTCATACCCATACTCACATGGTCCTCCTGGTTGGCGGAGGATGGGATGGAGTCCACACAGGCGGGATGCGCCAGTACCTTGTTTTCCGAAACCAGAGCGGCTGCGGTGTACTGAGGAATCATAAAGCCCGAGTTGAGACCGCCGTCAGGGGTCAGGAAAGCCGGCAAATCATTGAGCTTGGGATTGACCATCCGCTCGATGCGGCGCTCAGAGATGTCGGCCAACTCAGCGGCGGCGATACCCAAAAAGTCCAGTGCCATAGACATGTACTCTCCATGGAAGTTACCACCGGAAATTGCCTCATCGGTTTCAGGGAAAATCAGAGGGTTATCAGTGACAGCATTGATTTCCCGGGTAATAATACCGGTGACATATTCGATGGAATCCCGGCATGGACCATGAACCTGAGGGATACAGCGAAGAGCGTAGGCATCCTGAACCCGTTTCTCCCCCTGGCGAGTTACACACTTGCTGCCAGCCAACAGCTGCCGGAGATTGGCAGCACAGACCATTTGGCCTGGCTGCTGGCGAACAGCGTGCACCCGCTCATCCATGGCATCAATAATACCAGTAAGCCCCTCCATAGTGAGGGCAGCAATGACATCGGCAGTTTTCATAAGGCGCCGGGCATCCTCCACAGCCAGGGAGCCAAAGGCACACATGGCCTGGGTTCCGTTGGTGAGAGCAAGGCCCTCTTTAGCGGTGAGGCGAATGGGCTCAATACCAGCTTTTTTCATGGCTTCGGCGCTGGACATCCGTTGGCCCTGATAGAAAGCCTCTCCCATTCCCAACAAGGTCAGAGACATATGAGCCAAGGGCACAAGATCTCCGCTGGCGCCCAGAGAGCCCTTCTTGGGAACTACAGGAATAACACCTTTATTGAGCATCTCTACCAAAGTGTTAAGGGTTACCAGCCGCACACCGGAATTACCCACAGAAAGAGCGTTGACACGCAGCAGCATCATAGCCCGTACCACTTCCTCCGGCATAGGGTCTCCCACACCACAGGAGTGGCTCATAACCAGGTTTTCCTGTAAAGCCAGTGTATCCTCCTCGGAGATATGTACATCACTGAATTTGCCAAAGCCAGTGGTAATTCCATAAACCACACGATTTTCTGAAACACACCGCTCTACTGTCTCCCGGGATTTGGCAATCTTCTCAATGGCAGTTTGAGATATTTCTACCGGGCATCCATTTCTAGCAACAGCAACCAGCTGCTCTAAAGTCAATTTTCCTTCACCAATCTGAATTTTTTCCATTTGCAATTCCTCCCTCTAAAATATGTTGTCCATAGATTTACAGAAAAGATCTTAAGCAGAGCACCATTAAATTCTGTGATCTGCAACTTTACCATTTGATAGAAAAAAGGCTATAAGTAATTTTGCAACTATACCATACTGTCAACCAAAAAGTTGTGCGTATTATATAATGTTTAATGATTAAGCTACGACTTGCTTTACCATGATGATGTGATGTTCTGATAATTGGTTAATATGTCCAAATTTATTTTTTATTTCTCATTTATTTTAACATAAATGTACAAAAGATGTCAATACACTTTCACGATTTAAAATCTGATTTATTTTACATCTACTGTAATTTCCTTCCTATTCTCCTGCCGGCCCCACCTATACCATCCTACACAAACAGACTCGTTCCTATTTATCGATAAAAAAATTAAAAAAATTTCATTTTACCTCTTGCCAAATCAAAAAAAACTTGATATAATACAAGAGCTGTCTGGGTATAGCGCAGATTGGTAGCGCGCTACCTTGGGGTGGTAGAGGCCGTGGGTTCAAATCCCGCTACTCAGACCAAGAGCGAGTCCTGTAAAGGACTCGCTCTTTTTATTTATTACTATACATTTAAAATTTAACTCTGCAAAATACAAACTCTTGGTTATCGGTGTGTAAAATAAAAAAACAGCGCTATAAAGCGCTGTTTCTTTATTTAAGTATTCTAAAACTTATTTACCAAAGTATCTGTTGAGCAGGCCCTGGAATCCACAGCCATGACGAGCCTCATCCTTAGCCATCTCATGTACAGTGTCATGAATCGCGTCGTAGCCCAACTCTTTAGCCTTCTTAGCAATATCCATTTTACCTGCACAGGCGCCATTCTCAGCAGCTACACGCAGCTCCAAATTCTTCTTGGTAGAAGAGGTAACAACCTCACCCAGCAGCTCTGCAAATTTTGCAGCATGCTCAGCTTCTTCCCAAGCAGCCTTTTCATAGTAAAGACCAATCTCGGGATAACCCTCTCTATGAGCTACACGAGCCATAGCCAGATACATACCAACCTCGGTGCACTCACCGGTGAAGTTCATGCGCAGGCCTTCCAGAATCTCAGGATCGCAACCCTCAGCGACACCTACCACATGCTCAGCAGCCCAGGAAAGACCAGCAGCTTGCTCCTGGAACTTAGAAGCGGGAGCCTTACATACTGGACATACCTCAGGAGCGCTGTCACCCTCATGTACATAACCACAAACAGTGCAAACAAACTTTTTCATTTTATTACCTCCATATTTTATATTGAACTCGATATTTGATTTCCCTTTAGGATGAATTCAGTATATCATGCCATAACTGAAAATTCAATAGTTTTAAAAGAAAATAATAATTATTTTTATTTTTTATTTTTAGTAATTATGCCGATAACTTCCTTAACCGGATAAGTTTGACTTCTATTCTGGTCAGATAATAGCAATCGTATAAGTTGAGCCCTTTGATTGGAAGAAAAAACATGTGCACTTCCATAATTTACACGCAATTCTGCGTTGGGGTTACAAAAAAATACAGCAGGTACAATTTCTAAATTAAACCGATAAGTGTCTAGAATCTGGTGGAGCACACGACAGTGTCCCTCTACCTGTTTCAGGGGATTATATAAACTTTTTTGCTCATAACATCTGCCATCTCGAATTTTACTTTGTTGGAGGGTTTGATCCTGAGCCAAACCAGAGATAACTCCCGATACATTTTTGCATTCCAATACAAAGACCCTGCCAGGGGTAAAAATTAAATAATCAATCTGCGCCTGATGAGATTGCCAATGAATTGTAATATCAGGCATAATTTGATATTTGGCAGGCAGCTGCTTTAGGAAATTTAAAGTTTCCTGTTCTCCTTTGGCTCCCGCTTTGATAATGCTGGCTTTACGGCCTATCAGCAAAAATAGTACCAACTCTGCCACTATTACAACTGCGCCAAAGGCCACCTGCTTATAGGCTACGCTCAAACCTACCAGCGCACAACAAATAATCACTGAAAGTACTTTATAAAAACACAGTCGGTAATATTGTTCCGCTACCGAATTAATCAGATTCTTTTTTATGATTTTTGCCATTTTTTATCCTCCACTGGTAAATTTACCATCAGTGCTTATTATAGAATAATCAACCCGATCTTTTCAATAATAATGATGAAAAGAGGTGAGAAAGAATGGCTAAAAAGAACGAGAAAAAACCTGAAATGAAGAATAAAAAACAGAACCAGACTCAAAATGAGAGACAGCAGACTCCTTTTGAGAACAAAAAAGAGCAGGAATTTTCCAACAAGAAACCTGAAAACCAGCAGTAACTCTCTCATCCCTGTCTGACGCCAGACAAAAAAGGCCGCTGTTATAAAACAGCGGCCTTTTTTACTAATGTTAATCTTGTTGAATGGGTTTAAAACCAGCTCCAATAATCTGTCCTGCGTCACAAACAATAATAAACGCTTTGGGATCGATTTGCTGCACAACCTGTTTTACTTTGTAAAACTCGGACTTACGCACAGCACAAAGGGCAACCTCTCCCCCCTTGTTGCTATAGGCTCCAACAGATTTCAGCATGGTTACCCCTCGGTTCATGCCTGACATAATGGCACTGGCAATCTCCTGACTTTTATCAGAGACAATAACCGCCATTTTACCCTGTTCAGTACCATACAACAAAGTATCCACCATTTTTGAACTGACAAAAGTGGCAATCAAGCCATACAGAGCCTTTTCAATGTCATTGAAGGCAATAGCCGAGGCAGCAAGAACTGAAAAATTAATAACCATCATCAGCTGTCCCATGGGCATATAGGGAAATTTAAGCATTAACAACCGGGAGATAATATCAGTACCACCAGTGGTAGATCCCCGCATAAAGATGATACCCAAACCAATTCCAATGAACACACCGCCGAACAACGCAGCAAGCAGAGGATCACCCTCATAAATGGGGAAGTTGGCAAATAGCACATCCAAAGTCAAAGTCATAATGACCAGGGACTTTAATGTTTTGGAAACAAAACCCATCCCCAAAAACTTCCATGCCAATAAAAGCAATGGAACATTAATGAGTAAGTTGACGGTACCAATAGGGATGTGGAAAAAGTAATTGACAATTGTAGCTACACCAGAAGCTCCACCAGGCGCGATTAAAGCGGGGGCAGTAAAGCTGTGAATACCCACAGAAAAAACAGCGGAGCCTGCCAGGTCAAACAAACAATCGATCAAAAATTCTTTACCAGCATGTTTATCTGGCATTGTGTTCGACATCATTCTCACCACTTTCAATATAATTAAAAATTTCATTTACTCTCGCTATTTCGCCTTTTAAATAGAGATAGCCAAATAGCGCTTCCAAACCTGTGGCCTTGCGGTAATCCGCTGGAGACGCATGTTTGGGAACCTTCGTAGTATTGGCGTTACGCCCCCGCTTAAGCACCGCCATCTCTTCGGGAGATAAAAAGGCTTCCAGCCTTGTAAAAGCTGCTGCCTGCGCCTCAGCACAAACCATACCAATTGCTTGTTTATGCAATGAATTGGCAGGCTGACTGCCGGTGCCCACAAGCCGCTCCCGTACCAGCAGCTCATATACTGCGTCCCCTACAAAAGCCAGAGTGAGCGGGCTTAACAATTTGGGATTTTTGTTCTCTAATTTTAAATCCTGCATCACAATTTCTCCTGCTGTTAACGGACATATTCAAACTCAAAATTCAGGATGCTGACTGTATCTCCTTCTTCAATCCCCATTTCTTCCAGTTTATCAATAATTCCACTGAAACGCAACACACGCTGGAAATACTGCAAGGACTCATAGTCATCCATATTGACCCCACCCAATGCCTGCATCAGCCAATCTGCTTCCACAATATAGACCCCATCCTGAATGGTAATCGTAAATTTCTGTTTATCCTTGGGATCTAGTTCATAGGGCGCAACAGGATCAGGCTCATAGGCCTTCATGGGCGGCAATGTATCCAGCAGAGAGGAAATCTGATAAATCAGTGGCTGCAACCCCTGCTTTGTAGCAGCGGAAATAGCGAAAAATGGATGGCCAAGGCCTTTGACATAGTCAGCAAAAGCATCAATCTGTTCCTGAGAGGCCAGATCGCACTTATTGGCCACCACAATCTGGGGACGCTGGGCCAGCTCACTGTCAAATCGGGCCAGTTCTTGATTGATGGTCTCATAATCAGCCACAGGATCTCTTCCCTCACTGCCGGAGACATCTACCACATGAACAATCAGCCGGCAGCGATCCACATGACGCAAAAACTCATGGCCCAAACCTACTCCCTCGCTGGCCCCTTCAATAAGACCCGGGATATCCGCCATAACGAAGCTCTTTCCCTCTTCTACCTTGACGACACCCAGTACAGGCGTGAGAGTGGTAAAGTGGTAGTTGGCGATTTTGGGCTTGGCTTCACTGACAACGGAGATCAAGGTGGACTTTCCTACATTGGGGAAACCTACCAGCCCCACATCCGCCAGCAGTTTCAGCTCTAAAATGAGATCATAGCTCTCCCCTGGCAGTCCTGGTTTGGAAAACCGGGGAATCTGCCGGGTAGGGGTGGCAAAATGGGTGTTGCCCCATCCTCCCTTACCACCTCTAGCAATGACCACTGGCTCTTCACCGGACAGGTCGGCCAGAATCCGGCCGCTGTTGGCTTCCTTAATAATAGTGCCCTTAGGCACGCGGATAACAATATCCTTTCCACTTTTTCCAGAGCAGTTTTTCCCAGCGCCTGGCGCGCCATTTTCAGCGTAATATTTGGTGCGGTAACGAAAATCAATCAGGGTAGAAAGGTTGGTATCCGCTTGAAAAATAACGTCTCCACCCTTGCCACCATCGCCGCCATCCGGGCCGCCAGCCGCCACGTATTTCTCCCGGTGGAAGGTAACTGCTCCCATACCTCCATCACCGGCCTTGACTCGAATTCGACAAATATCTACAAACATGCTTCCTCCTGATTGTACATCGGTTTGCTACACCAGAATTATATTTTAACAGTCCATTATTAGTATACCATTTTTTCAGGCAATCGAAAGATTTTCGAAAAAAGAATCAAAGAAAAATCCCGAGTTTGCACTCGGGATTTTAACTTCGCTCGGTAAAAAAGCCTTAGTTCTCAGCGTAAACCGAAACTTTCTTGCGGTCGCGGCCCATACGTTCAAACCGAACACGACCGTTTGCGGTTGCAAACAGAGTGTCGTCAGAACCAATGCCAACATTTTCGCCGGGATGAATGTGAGTGCCTCTCTGGCGAACCAGGATGTTGCCAGCCAATACAAACTGACCGTCAGCACGCTTTACACCCAGACGTTTGGATTCAGAATCCCGTCCGTTCTTGGTGGAACCTACACCTTTTTTATGAGCAAAAAACTGTATGCTGAGTTTAATCATTGCTTTACACCTCCGAAACAATTACTTGAATGGTTCCCGGATAATCCTCCGCCAACAGAGAGAGCTGTAAATACAAAGCTTGTAAAAAATGCTCAGACTCTTTTGTGGGAGATCCGGAAAGTCGAATGGAAATCAGATTTTCCGACACTGTAACCTTACCCTGCCCTGAGAGTATCTCGGTAATACCATTGGCTGTCAGCTGTACCGCGCTGGTAACAGCGGCGCAGACAATATCCTCTCCAGCGGGAGCATATCCTGCATGTCCAGTTACATCAACCCTGGAATAACAGGGGGATCTGCCGAAAAACTTTGCCGTAATCACGACTTACGCCTGGATTGCCTGGATCTGAACCTTGGTGTAAGGCTGTCTGTGACCCATCTTACGCTTGGAGTTTTTCTTGGCGCGATAGGTAAAAACAGTGATCTTCTTGCTCTTGCCATTTTTCAGGGCAGTAGCAACGACCTTGGCTCCCTCAACAAAAGGAGCGCCAACTACAGCACCATCCTCTTTGCCAACAACCATAACCTTGTCAAACTCGACAGTAGACTCGGGAGCTACATCCAGTTTCTCAACAAAGATGGTGTCGCCTTCGGAAACGCGGTACTGCTTTCCGCCTGTTTCAATAATTGCATACATTTCTTAGGCACCTGCCTCTTTCCATAAACTCGCTGTCTCTCAGGCGGCGTTTGGGCGCACTTAAAAAGCCCGGAACATGCGGCGTAACAGATTATACCATATTGGTAAGGTTTCGTCAACAGAAAAAGCTTGTAAAAATCAAAGATTTTTCGCTGCTGTAACGGTATTTTTCAGCAGCATGGTGATGGTCATGGGACCTACTCCCCCCGGCACCGGTGTTATGTATCCAGCTACCGGCTCGACCGACGGGAAATCCACATCACCGCAAAGTTTGCCTTCCCCATCCCGGTTCATTCCCACATCGATGACAATAGCGCCGGGTTTTACCATATCCGCTGTAACAAAACCGGCCTTTCCCACCGCCGCGATCAAAATATCCGCACGACTGCAAATTTTCGCCAGATCCCGGGTTTTGGAATGACAGATAGTCACTGTGGCGTTTTCATGGAGCATCAGCATAGACATAGGCTTGCCAACAATGTTGCTGCGGCCGATCACCACACAGTTTTTTCCCGCAATCTCCACCTTGGTGTGATGGATCAGTTCCATAATACCCGCGGGAGTACAGGGAAGAAACCGATAGTCTCCAATCATAATTTTCCCTACATTGATGGGGTGAAAGGCATCCACATCCTTGTCGGGATGGATATTGTTGATGACTTCCAGCTCATCCAGATGTGGCGGAAGAGGCATCTGTACCAGAATGCCATGAACATCCTCCCGCCCATTGAGCTGTCCGATCAAATGATTTAACTGCTCCTGGGTGATATGGGCTGGCAGACGATGAATCTCTGAGCGGATACCAACCTCCTGACAAGCCAGCTCCTTATTGCGTACATAGACTTTTGAAGCCGGATCGTCCCCAACAATGATCACCGCGAGACCCGGTATGATCCCCAGTGAACGCATGTTGACTACCTCGGATTTTAGTTGACGCCGGATTTTTTCCGACACCTCTTTGCCACTGATTCGCACTGCCATCCTTTTCACCTCTTACTTTCCTTATTTTTGTTTTTGGGCTGTGCTAAACTTATTTATCACAATCCGGTTTATCACCGGTATTGTTCTCCTCTTGTCCCTCCGGCTGTTCCTCACAGGATGAGTCCGGTTCTTCTTGAGATGTTTGGGTAGGCTCATTAGCCACAGGCTCACTGGTTTTTGAAGCAGAAGCTCCAGCTGCAATCAGCTGCCCCTCAGGGGTATCCACAAAGCGGTGAGAGACAATTCCCTGCCGTTTCATTCTCAAACGGATTGCAGCCCACAGGCCCAAGGCCACAATGACACAGACAAAAGCCAACGCCTGTGAAACACGAATGTTGCCCCACATCAAACTATCGGTACGCAACCCTTCAATTACCATCCGGCCGGCGCCATACCAGGCACAGTAGAACAAAAAAGCCTCCCCATCAAAGCTGCGAATTTTCATGATAAAGAAGGCCATAATCAGAAAACCAACAAGACACCATACCGACTCATAGAGAAAAGTGGGATGCACTGGCAAGTTGGGATCAATGGTGTCCGCCCCCGGTCCTCCCGACAGCTGATACTGCTGCAGATACCGGGTAATAGCCGGGGATGTCATGCCAAAAACTGAGGTGGTATTGCTGCCAAAGGCCTCAATGTTGACAAAATTACCCCACCGGCCAATAGATTGCCCCAACAACAGGGCGCCTCCCGCCAGATCCAAACAGGGTAAAATCCGTACCTTGCGCCATTTGCAAATCAAAATTCCCGCCAGAATTCCACCAATAATGGAACCATAAATGGCGATTCCTCCATGGCGCAGATCAAAAATCCGCAAAAGATTGTCTTTATACTGGTCCCAAGAGAAGATGACATAATAAGCTCTGGCTCCTACCACACCGCCAATAACAGCGCCCATCAGTACATCCACCAGTTTATCGCTGTCAACCGCTACCCGTTTACAGTTATAAAATGCATATATCATACCACAAAAAAGTCCGGTTGCCAAGAGGATTCCATACCAATAGATCGGAAAATTTCCAATAGTAAAGGCCACCCGGCGTACCGCCACTTCAATTCCCAACCCGGGAAAGGAAACAATCTCGCTGTTCAAAGTCGTCACCTCTGTATCGTTGCGGTAAAACAAGCGGGGCTGCCACACTGGCAGACCCCAGCTTTACCACATTCCATTTTTCAGCCACAAGGGAGATAAATCACTGTTCTTGTACCGGGCTTACCACAGAGAGAGCAGAATGCTCCACCTGATAAATGGAAGCCAGACGTTCCTCCAATTGCTCTTTGGTAATCTGAGACAGAACATCCAAAATTTCATAGACACCAATACCTGCAAAATCGGCTTGGACCATCAAACCAGCTACCGCGTCTACCCTGCTGTACATGCCAATGTAACGGCCATAGACGGATTTTTTGACCCTGGCAAAGGTCTCCGGGTCAATGCCCTCCTTTTGGACCTTGGCAACTTCCTGGCAGATCGCCTCATATACCTGATCCGGGTCCCTGCTTTCCCCAGAGAAGAGCATCGAGATATAATCCCGGCCACAGAGGATCTCTCCCACAAAGGTGGAATTAATCAGCCCCTTGTCATAGAGCCGGCGGTAAAGGGGACTGGATTCTCCCGCCAGGATTTCCAAAAGCACCTCATCCAGAATCTGTCCTTTGAAGTTTTCCGATGGGCTCAAAGAACGCCCCTTGAATCCGATTTGGAACAGGCTGACTGCCACCGGCAGATGTACCTCTACCCTCTTCTGGGCTACCTGCAAAGGCTCATCCACAGGGGTGCGCTCAATCACAATATTTTCTGCCGGCTTGAGGATCTGGTCACAGAGTTCCAGTACCGTATCCACCTCAAAATTTCCCGCAATGGCCAAAACCATGTTGTTCAGGTTGTAGAAGGTGCGATAGCAGCGGTACAACAGATCGGCATTGATCTGGGCAATGGACTCCACTGTTCCAGCAATATCCACTCGAATAGGGTGTTTTTGGTACAGGGCACCCAAAAGATTGAAAAATACCTGCCAATCCGGGTTATCATCGTACATACGAATTTCCTGGCCGATAATTCCCTGCTCCTTCTCCACTGTCTGCTGGGTAAAATAGGGCTTTGTGACAAAATCCAGCAAAATGGAAAGAGTCTCTTTAAACTGGTCAGAACAGGAAAACAGATACGCTGTCCGGTCAAAAGAGGTATAGGCATTGGCACTGGCACCAGTTTTGGCATATTTGGCGAAAGCATCCCCGTCCTCACACTCAAACAGCTTGTGCTCCAAAAAGTGGGCAATTCCAGCTGGTACCTGCACATAGCTGTCATCCTGCTGGGTTTTAAAATGATCGTCTATTGAGCCGCACTGGGTTGCAAACAGCGCATAGGCAGTAGAGTACCCTTTCATGGGATAGAGCATCAAGGTCAGTCCAGAGGGATGCTCAATCTGAATATACTCCTCTCCCAAACGCTGGGATTTGATGATCTCTTTCATCAGCGGTTCTCCTTTCCGGTGAGCAGGTAAACGGTGTCCAAGGTGACCTTGTTGGCCGCCTCCACAATCTCCTTCAGGGAAATAGACTCAATCTCCCGCTCCTCCTCCTCTGGGGAAATATTATTTTGAGAAAAGATCTGGGTCAGATACCAGTCGTTGATTCCGCCCAACGAGTCAGTTACGGTACGCAGGCTGTTTTTCAGGGTCAATTTGGTACTGGCCAGCTCCTCTTCGGTCACCTGTCCCTGCTGGAGCAAATGCAGCTGGTTGAGAATCTCCCCTTGAGCCTTTTCCCGGTTGGCAGGTTCTATGCCGCAGTCCACCATCATAATCCCGGTGGTCCGATCAAAACGAGCGGCACAGTAATAGCACAGGCTCATTTTTTCCCGCACATTTAAAAACAGCTTGGAGAATGGGGTTCCGCCATAGAGGGCAGTCATCATCCGGGCAGCGGTCTTTTGCCGCTGGGTTTCCAGGTTGCCAGTGCGCAGTCCCAGTACCAGCTTGGCCTGTACCAGATCCATCCTTTCCACCGATTCCCGTACCTTCTCCGCCTCAGTCTGAGTAACAGTGGGCCCAACCGAAATGGGGTGTCTCTCCATACCGCCAAAAGCCTGGGCAAAAATTTCTCTGGCTTTGGCGGGATCACCTGAACCCACAAAAATAATCTCGATGGCTGCCTGATCCATGATCCGCTCATAGGCCTCCGCCGCCGTTTTGGGGGTAATGGCATCCACATCTTCCAGATAGCCATATTTTTTAATGGCGCTGGGTTCTCCCTCACACATAATACTGCGGCATTTGGAAAGGGCGTAGGTCCGTTTGTCATTGATTTCCGCCTCAATGGTGTCCCGCAGGAACTGTTTTTCCAGCTGGACATCCTCGGCCGGGAAACTGCCCTGCTGTATATTGGGCCGGCAGGCCAGACCAGCCAGCAGCTGGGCCGATTCTCCAATCAGGTCCTCTCCCGCCAGGGTAAAGCGGTTATCCACCGCCTGCATGGTCAGATCCAGTACCTGGTACTGTCCGTACTTGGACACATCCCCGCTTAAAAAGGCACCGTACAGCTCTTCCAATTTTTTGTTGAGCTGGCTGAAATCCGGGCAGTCCTGGTACCCTTTCCGCAGCAGAAAGGGCAGCAGGGCGTATTGGGTCACTGTATTTCGATCCAAAGGCAATATCCAGTTGACAGATATCCGGTTATGTTTAAACTTGGAATCCTGTACCCAGCGAAAGGTAACGCCAGGACCAATCTTTTGAGATTGCAGATGTCCGCTCACAATCGTCTCTCCTTACATGATATGATAGGTTTTGCCACTAACATCCAGGTGGCACAGCAAGAACATAATGGATAATTATAGCACAAAAGCACTTGTGCCGCTACCCCCTCCTTTGCGGACAGAATAAAGCTTTTGTAAATAAACCCATGTTAATTTATGAATATGGATAGTGTGGACGAAACCCTAAAGATTCATACTCCTTACCCCTTGTGGAGGTAAAAGAAAAAAGCGGCTCTGTTGAGCCGCTTTTTTGAGAACTTATTTAGTGGCCGCAGTGGCACTGGTGGCCTTCTTCGCCCTCGTGATGGTGGTTGCACTGGAAGCTCTCATCGCTGTGGAGAGCGCCAGACAGATACTTCTCCACTGCCGCATCCACCGGACCGGTTACACCATATACCAAAGAGATGCCAGCCTGAGCCAGTACATCTCTGGCACCCTGTCCAATGCCGCCGCAGAGGACCACATCCACACCGTGGCCGCTCAAAAAGCCGCCCAATGCGGAATGTCCGCTGCCTGAGGCGTCTACCAACTCTTTGGAGAGCACCTTCTTGCCGTCGGTTTCATAAATCATAAAGGAGGGGCATTTGCCGAAATGGCCAAATACCTCATTGTTAACACAGGTTACCGCGATTTTCAAAGTGATCGTCTCCTTCTTACTCTCCCAGTTTTTCTACGGTTTCGGCGGCGCCGTCCATCCAGTCGCCCTCAAACAGCTCGATTACACCCTGGTCGCAGTTTTTGGCCAGCTGAGGATCCATAGGCAGTTTGGCCAGAACCGGCAGACCATGTTTCTGGGCAATTTCATCGATGTGGCTCTCGCCAAAGATTTTATACTCTTTCCCACAATCGGGACATTTAAAGTAGCTCATATTTTCAACCAGGCCCAGGACAGGAATGTGCATCATGTTGGCCATGTTGACCGCCTTTTCCACAATCATACCCACCAGTTCCTGGGGAGAGGTGACAATAATCAGTCCATCCAGGGGGATCGACTGGAATACGGTCAGAGCTACATCGCCGGTTCCTGGAGGCATGTCAATGAACATAAAGTCCACATCCGACCAGATGACATCAGTCCAGAACTGCTTTACAGTACCGCCAATGATAGGTCCACGCCACACAACGGGATCGGTCTCCTCAGGCAGCAGCAGGTTTACCGACATAATGTCAATACCAGTTTTGGATTTTGTAGGCAGCAGTCCCCACTCACAGGCCTGGGCTTTGGTGTGAATACCAAAGGCCTTGGGAATGGATGGGCCAGTAATATCTGCGTCCAGAATGGCCGTGTTGTATCCTTTACGGTTGAGCAGAACCGCCAGCATCGAGGTAACCATAGATTTGCCTACGCCGCCCTTGCCGCTGACAACACCAATTACCTTTTTAATACTGCTCATTTCATGGGGTTTTTCAATGAAATCCGCGGGGTTTTGTTTCCGGGAGGGACAATCCTGTCCGCAGCTTTCACAATTGTGGGTGCAGCCTTCCATCTCACTCACACGCTCCATCTCCTTTGTTTTTCTGTTTTACAAAACGGCACTGACGGCAGTTGCTCTCGCACTGACAGTGACCGGTGGCCAACTGGTAGTTTCCTCCACCAATTACAATCTGCTTGCCGCCTACCAAGGCGTCTGCCACATCCCGGCGAGCCTGATACAAAATTCGTTGCAGTGTCCCCCGGGAAACTCCCATCCGGTTGGCCGCTGAATCTTGATCCAAACCCTCCAAATCGCAAAGCCGCAACGCTTCCAGCGCCTCAACTGGGATTTCCACCCTTTTATCGGCTGGCTGCTCCGGGCTAAAAACACAACTGACTGGTTCGGAACAAACTCTTCTGCATTTTGCGCTGCGCGCCATAGCGGCTTTCCTCCTTTCACAAAATGGGCATATGCACAATTTGTATTATAGTGTGCATATGCCCGGTATGTCAAGAGAAAAAAACCAATTCTACTGATATTTTCTTTTCTCCCTCCCCAAAGTTCTACAAATTATCGGTTGCAGTCCCAGAGATCCTGGCATATAATGTTAAAAGGTGAAAGGGCCCTTGGTTTTGCGCCCTATTTTTGCAAAAGAAAAAATAAAAGGATGTTGATTTATGAAGTTTCTCATAGCTGTCCTGGTGGGACGGTTCATCCGTTTTGTGGGCAAATTTGTCAATCGGTCCAGCAACCTGCCTGGACAGGTTGCCCTCAAAATTTGTCCCGATCTGCTTCAGCGTTTTACTTTGCAGGGGAAATTTATCGCGGTGACCGGTTCCAATGGAAAAACTACCTCCACCAACCTGATTGCCCATATTCTAAGGCAGGCGGGCTACAGCGTTGCCATCAATACCGAGGGCTCCAACCTGGCTCCCGGCGTGGCCACCACCCTGCTCACCTCCTGCACCCTGAGTGGCAAGCTGCCTCAGGACTATTTGGTGCTGGAAGTGGACGAGCGCTTTACCCCCATCGTTTTTAAGGATCTGCAGCCTGACTATCTGGTTGTAACTAACCTGTTTAGAGATCAGGTGGTCCGCAACGGCAACCCCGACATTGTATTTGAAAAGATCCAGTCGGCCATTCCCAAAAAGACAACTCTGATTCTCAACGGCAATGACCCCATCACCTTACAGCTTGCCCCCGAAAATTCCCGGGTCATTTTTGGCATGGAGAAAACCAGCCGGTCCGCAGAAACTTCTGAGTTTCTCACCCAGGACTGCAAGGTCTGCCCCAAGTGTTTTCACAAACTGCGCTACAACTATTACCATTACAATCACATCGGCGATTTTGTCTGTGACTTCTGTGGTTACCGCACCCCTGAAATCCAGTATATGGCCACAGACGTAAACTTTGAGGCGGGAACCTTTGTGGTACAGGGAGAAAACGCCTCGGTTACCTACAAGACCACCTTCCACATTATCAACACCTGCGGCGCTATCGCCGCCTGTGTCACCGCCGGTGTCCCCCTGGCCAAAGCTATTCAGGGCGCTGCCACCTTCCAGGTGAGCAAGGAGCGGTATGACGAGATGGATCTCTCAGGACGTAAAGCGGTGCTGATGCTGACCAAACAGAACCCCACTTCCCTGGACCAGTCCATCTCCTACACCTTGGAACAGCCTGGAGAAAAGACTGTGGTACTCCATGTCAACAATGTGCTGTACACTGAAAAGAAAGATATTTCCTGGCTCTATGACGTCACCTTTGAGCGGCTCAAAGGCAAGGTCAATAAAATTGTCTGCTCCGGCAGCCGGGCCTACGACATTGCGGTCCGTCTGCGGCAGGGCGGCTTTACCTCCGATGAGTTTCTGGTGGTGGATCAGCTGCCCCAGATCAAGGAGGAGATCAAAAAGACCAGCGGCACCATTTATATTTTGGCCGCGTCAGCATTTGGCAATGAAGACGGTATTTTGGAGGCGCTGAAATGAACCAAAACTATACAATCCTTCATCTTTACAGTGACACCATGGACCTTTATGGAGACAGCTTTAATGTGACGGCTATCGCAAACCGCCTGCGGGAAATGGGCGACAACTGTGAAATACTCTGCGCCAACCTGGGGGACGACTTTGACCCCATGGCCGCTGACCTCATCTATATGGGCCATGGAAAAGCCCGTAACCTGGCGGCGATTGCTCCTCATTTTCTCAGCCATGGAGCTGCCATCAAAGAGGCTGTGGAAGCTGGGAAAATTTTTCTGGTGACCGGCAGCAGCCGGATGCTGTTTGGCGAGAGCTTTGAAACCTATGCCCATAAAATCCAGGAGGGATTGGGCCTCTTCCCCTACACCGGTGTTGAGACTGGACAGGTATTCACCGGCGATGTTGTGGCCCACACCCGGTTTGATCCATCGCTGCGGACCTATGGCTTTGTCAACCGTACCGCCTATCTGGTAGGCGAGAATACCCATCCCCTCTTTGATGTCCAGATCGGACCCGGGGACGGGGACGGAGCCTCAGCAGCGGATCACCTGGAGGGTACACTCTACCGCAACTTCTTTGGCACCTGGCAGATGGGCCCTCTGCTGGCCCGGAACCCAGGACTGCTGCGGGAAATTCTCCGACGCCTCACTGGCAGTGAACCCGAATATGATGACAGCCTGGAGAAAAAAGCCCTGGAGCTGACCCTCTCAGAGTTTGACCACCACTGATTCACCCAAAGAGAAAATCCCCCGAACCATCTGGTTCGGGGGATTTTTACTTGTGGTACTATTGCTGAGAAGCCCGCACCAATTTGATAGCTGAGCTGGTGCCCAGCCGGTCAGCTCCCAACTGGATAAACTGTTCCATATCCTGGATGGAACGGATGCCGCCGGCCGCCTTGATCTTCAACCGGCCGCCCAGGCACCGGGAAAAGAGGGCAATGTCTTCAAAGGTGGCACCCCCCTTGGAAAAACCAGTGGAAGTCTTAATATAATCGGCGCCGGACTGCTCCACCAGGCGGCACATGGTCTCCTTTTCCTCCTGGGTGAGCAGGCAGGTCTCAATGATCACCTTGAGCACATTCTTGCCCACCGCCTCTTTAACTGCCTGAATCTCCCGGAGCACGTAGTCATAATCCCCGGCTTTCAGCCGTCCAATGGCAATGACCATATCCACTTCCCGGGCGCCGTTGGCAATTACTTCCCTGGCCTCTGCCACCTTCATCTGGGTGCTCACTGCCCCCAGGGGGAAACCTACCACCGCGCAGACCGGTATTGCTTCACCCAGGCACTGTACCGCCAAGGGCACATAGGCTCCATTGACACACACAGAAGCGGTTTTGTATTCCATCGCCTCCTGGCAAAGGATACGAATATCATCGGGTGTGGCCGCGGGGTTCAAATTGGTATGGTCCACCCGGCTAAGTATCTCAGAAAGGGTCATGGGGTTTGTCCTCCTCGTTGTTTTTCTGTCAGCAAATTTTCTGTTACTTCCATCATATGGTGTCACTGTCCCCTTGTCAATATCCAGAAAGTTCAGAAAATCTGCCTTGTTTTTTTAAAACAGGCAAGGTATAATAAACAACACTTTTATGATAACCATTTTTTATTGGGAGATATCACCATGTCCATCCTTTTGCGCCCCTGGGCGGCTTGTGATCTGGAAAGTATCAGCCGGTACGCCAACAACCCGAATATTGCCAACAATCTGCGGGACACCTTTCCTCACCCCTATACCCAGGAGGATGCCCGGTGGTTTCTTTCCTATGCCCAGCGCAGCGACCCCAAACGGGAATGGCTGTTAGCTATCGACCTGGGCGGCACTGCCATTGGCAGTATCAGCGCTACCTTTCACCGGGATATCAGGCCAGTAAGCGCGGAAATCGGATACTGGCTGGGAGAACCCTATTGGAATCAGGGAATCGCCAGCACCGCCATCTCTCAGATCTGCCAGCGCATCTTAAGTCAGACTGACGTGCAGCGGATATTTGCCGAAGTGCTGGTGGAAAACACCGCCTCCCGGCACGCCTTGGAACACTGCGGTTTTCAGTTGGAACGGGTACAGGAGCGAAGCATCTACAAGGGAGGCCAGTATTTGGACAGCTGCACCTATCAGCTGCTGCGGCAGTGGGCAGAAAGCTTTCCCGACTATATAATCCCAACCCGGCTAAATAGTCAAAATCCCCCAGCTTTATAAGCTGGGGGATTTTGACTATTTAGCCGGGTTAGGGATTATATGGTCGGGAAAGCTTTCTGCCCACTGCTGCAGCAGCTGATAGGTGAAGCTGTCCAAATACTGGCCTCCGTTGTAGACGCTTCGCTCCTGTACCCGTTCCAACTGAAAACCACAGTGTTCCAAGGCGTGCCGGGAGGCGGTATTTTCCACCAGCACTTCGGCAAATATCCGCTGCACGTCAGTCTGACT
>CALXEL010000001.1 GCA_944387315.1 uncultured Clostridia bacterium | reverse complement strand
CGTAGGAATCTGTACCGATGTACTAAACGGTTATCCCAAGGATGTGGGAATGCTCCATGCCATCCGGGCCCTCTCCCCACAAATTATCCTGTGTGATGAGATCAGCTCCGCCCGGGAGGTGGAAGCTGTTATGGGATGTGTCAACGCAGGTGTGGCTGTTTTGACCACCATACACGCTTCCAATATCGAGGAATTGTCAAGACGCCCCCAGGCGGTGGGCCTGTTGGAAAGCGGTGCCTTTCAAAAATTGGTTTTACTGAAGGACAGCAGTCATCCTTGTACCATTCATCAGGTTGTGGAGGTGAGTGAGCTCTATGATCAAGTACATTGGCCTAGGGTTAATAGGACTGTGCTGTGTCCTGAGAGGGTATCAGGCAGCCTGTTACCTGAAAAAGCGGGAACAAAAGCTGAGAGCGGCGGCTTCCTTTATAGCTGCGCTGAGCAGTGAGCTGGCTTTTACACTGGCTTCACCATCCGAGCTGCTGGAACTTTTAAGCCGGCGTCCAGAGTATGAGGGCCTGCCCTTTCTTGTATACACCCGGCAGCAGCTGGGGTGTGGGCAGCCCTTTCCTCTGGCTATGGCTTATGGAGTAGAGAGGGATCACATCTATTGGGATGCAGAAGATAAGGAACCTCTGTTGGAGGTCAGTGGAATATTGGGCGCGACTGATTTACAGAGTCAGCTCAATGCCTTGTCACGAGCACAGCACCGGCTGGAGGAACGGCGGTGTCAAGCCGCGGAGCTGCTAAAAAGCCATGGGCGGCTGTATCAGACTCTGGGTGTTTCGGCAGGAGCGGCTCTTGTGCTTTTGCTGCTATAGAAAGGGGACAGAAACCACATTCCAATGTGTGGGAAAAAGGAGAAGCAGAGAGATGGACGTAGATTTGATTTTTCGCATTGCGGCAATTGGAATTATTGTCGCTGTACTCAATCAGGTATTGATCCGTTCGGGGAGAGAAGAGCAGGCCATGATGACTACCCTGGCTGGTTTGATTGTAGTACTGATGATGATTGTATATGAGATCAGCAATCTGTTTGAAACGGTTAAATCCGTTTTTGGGTTATAGGGCTATGGAGATTATAGCAGTTGTAGGTTTAGGTGTGGTAGCGGCTTTTCTCTCTGTGGTACTGCGTCAGTATAAAAGCGAATACAGCCTTTTTGTTTCCCTGATGGCGGGAATCCTCCTGCTGACTTTTCTTATGGAAAATATCGCGCCACTTTTGGAAGAGATGGGTGAGCTGCTCCGGTCAGCGGGATTGGAGGAGGACTACCTTGAGATTTTACTGAAATCCCTGGGGGTTTGTTTTTTGGTTCAGTTGTCCTCGGATGCCTGCCGGGATGCGGGGGAAAGCGCCATTGCCGCCAAAATTGAGGCTGCCGGCAAAATGGCTGTACTGCTTTTGAGCCTGCCTCTTTTTACCCAGATTTTATCGGTGGCGGGATCCTTGTTTTCCATTTAAGAGATAAAGGAGAGGAAGTAAAAAGATGAAAGGATGGGTTCGCTGTTTTTGTCTCATCTTTTGGGTAATTTGCTGTACGCAAACTGCCTATGCCCAAAGCTTCACCTATGAATACGACCTGGCAGGCCAGCTGGAGGGGATAGGGGCCGATCAGCTGTTGGATCAGCTGCCCTCAGACGCAGAGATGGTACTGGAAGATCTCAACTTAAAAGAAATTGGTGTGGCCAACCTTCTCAAACTGACACCGGAAGAATTTTTTCAGGTGGTATGGACTATTGGCAAAAATGAAATGAAAAAGCCCCTGGCTACTCTGGCCTCAGTGCTTGCGATTGTGCTGTTGTCCGCCCTTTTGGAGGGACTGAAGCGGGCCATGGGAGAAACCACTTTGACTCCCATTTTCCACCTGGTTACAGTGCTCTGTCTCTCGGCCGCCATCTCCCGGCCCATCATTGACTGTATACAGGCGACGGCGGACAGTGTTCGGGAGTGCTCCCTGTTTCTTTTATCCTTTACTCCTATTTTCACAGGAGTGGTTACAGCGGCAGGACAGCCTATGTCCGCCATCTCCTATCACACCTTTCTATTCTGGGCCTGCCAAATTATGGCCCAGTTCACTGTCAATGTTTTGGTGCCGCTGCTGGGGATTTATCTTGCCTTTTGTATGATCGGCTCCACTATGCCGGATATTCAGATTATGCCGCTGGCAGGCATTGTAAAAAGCGTCATTACCTGGTCTTTGGGTTTTATGCTTTCGATTTTTATAGGGCTTATGTCCATTCAAAGCATTGTTGCCAACGCAGGGGATTCGGCAGCTACCAAAACCGCTAAATTTCTCATTGGCAGCTTTGTTCCCGTTGTGGGCAGCGCCCTGTCCGATGCCTTTATTGCAAGCCAGGGCTGTATTAAACTTTTGAAAACCAGCTTGGGAGGCTTTGGCATTTTAGCGGCGGGAGCGACTTTTTTGCCTATTTTGCTGCGTACCTCCATTTGGTATGTGACCATTAACCTGGCGTCCGCCATTGGAGAAGTATTGGGGGTTAAGCAGGCCGCTGTTCTTTTAAAATCCACATCAGCCGCGCTGGCTATTTTGATTTCTGTGATTCTCTGCTTTTTGCTGATGGTGATTATCTCCACTACAATTTTACTGCTATTGGGGGTGGGGATGTAATGGAAGCACTTCGCCAGTGGGGATTTGCTTTGTGCTGTGCCGCTGTTGTCTGTTCCATCGCCCAGATGATGGCACCTAAGACATCCGCCTCCACGCTTTTTAAGCTAACTTTAAGTGTGTTTTTCCTCTGCTGTATCTGTTCACCGGTCTTGCCGGAATTTAATTCAGAGTTTTACCTGTCCAGGGATGAAAGCCAAGAGAAAGCCAACCAGATTGCCCAGCAGCTTACCGAGAATGTCCAGGCGGATTTTGAGCGCCAGGCCAGCGATCAAGTGGAGGATCTCATTGCCCAGGAGCTGAAAAAAATAGGGGTGATTCCAAATAAAATTACCATAATCGTTAATAGATTGGAAGATGAGAGCATATCCATTAGTAGAGTTGAAATCCAGCTGGATTCCCAATACAGCGACCGATCTGCTGAAATTCAAAAGATATTGGATCAAAAGTTGGGACTCCAGGAATTACAGCTTGCGTTTTCGCAGGCTGAAAGTACAGGTGGGTGAAAAAATGAGCTTGCAAAACCTACGGGAAAAATTACTGGGACTAACTGAAAAGGAGGGGAAGATTTCCCCGATATTTTGGATTGGAATATTGGGGATGGTTCTGATACTTCTCTCCTCCTTCTGGGATTTTACCGACACTGGAGGTAAAGTGGACAGCGGGGGAGAAGACACTTCAGTTTTGGAGTACACCACTCAATTGGAGGAGCGTCTCTATGACATTGTAAAAACCATAGATGGCGTGGGAAAAACCAAAGTGATGATTACAGTGGAAAGCTCGCCGGAATATATCTATGCCCTGGAAGAAAAAATCACCAGCGATCTGTCAGAGGAAACCCAGGAGAATACTGGTGAGAAGCGACAGCAAAAAACCACCAGTGAAAATGGATATATTATGGTGGAGAGCCCAGGGGGGCAGGAACAGGCTCTCATCCGAAAAAGAGTGGAGCCCCAGATAAAGGGTGCTCTGATTGTCTGTGAGGGAGCCGATTCCCCACAGGTGGAACAACGGGTTGTAGAAGCGGTTACCACCGCTTTGGGGATTCCATCTACGCGTGTTTGCGTCACAAAAATTTCTCAATAAAACAGGGAGGCAGAAACAATGAAAATGAATATGAACATGATTGTAGGCAAACGGCAGATTATCCTGGCCGCGTTGGTATTGGGATTAGGTGCGGCTGTCTATCTCAACTGGGAATATGCCAAACTGGATGGGGAATTGGCTTTGACCTCCCAGTTGGAGTCCACTAAAAATTATGGAGATGCCCAGTATGTGGATGCCACAGAAGAGGATGAGGCCTATTTTGCCGAAGCCAAGCTGTCCCGTACTCGTTCCAGAGATGAGGCGGCCCAAACACTGAAAGAAATTTTGGGAGATACCACTTTGGAAGCTTCCCAGCAGGCTGAACTGGCAATGAAGGCCGCGGAATTGGCGGAATCCATTGAGATTGAGGGGAAAATTGAAAATCTGATTAAATCTAAGGGATTTACCGACTGTATGGTTTATTATGATACCGAACGAGTGGATGTCATTGTAAAAACCGAAAAACTGGATGAATCCCAAGTAATGCAAATGCGGGATATCATAGTTCGGGAGACTTCTGTCCCTCTCGAAAATATTTCAATTGTTGAGATTAACTAGTTGTGAAAACCAAAAAATATGGTATAATAATAAGCACAAGGAGGGCGAACTTATGCTGAATAATGATTCCAAACAGCCCATTGGCAGCTTGAGAATTTCGAGGGATGTTATCGCCACCATCACCGGTGCTGCCACAAGAGAGATTGAAGGTGTAGCTGATCTGGCTCCATTCACCACCAATATTAAGGGCTGGCTGATGAAGAAACAAACTGCCAAGCCAATTGCTATTGATTTAGGTGATGATGTAGCTGTCATTGATATTCATGTAATTTTAAAGGCTGGTACCCGTATTCCCGAGGTTTCGGAGAAAATCCAGGTTGCCGTTAAGGAAGCGGTTCAGAATATGACTGGTATCGCTGTTTCCAAGGTGAATATTAATGTAGCGGGCATTGATTTTGGTACACCTGCTGCTCCAATGGCTCAAAATTAACCAAACAACCCTCCCGCACATTCAGGAGGGTATGTTTTTTTGTCTGACAATTCTGCCAAACAACCACAGAGGGGACGTTTACATGAAACGAAGTTTAGCGCGGGAACAGGCTTTTATGCTTGTGTTTGAAAAATCCTTTCGGGATGAGACAGTTGAGGAAATTATAGAAAAAGCCTGTGAGGGCCGGAATATTGAGGTGGACGCTTTCGCCCGAGAGCTGACCGAAAAGGTTTTTGCTAGCTTGCCAGAGCTGGATGAGATTATTTCTCAGTATTCCACCAAATGGAAGATCAACCGGTTGCCGAGAGTAACCCTCTCCATTCTCAGGCTCTCCATCTGCGAGATACAAAAAATGGACCAGGTCCCTGTCAGCGTTACTATCAACGAGGCAGTAGAACTGGCCAAAAAATATGCTTCTCCTGAGGACGCTTCTTATATTAACGGTGTACTGGGCGCCTATGTACGGGACAACTTCCCACAGCAGTAACCGCGAGGTGGAATATGGCCAGATATCTTGGAATAGACACCAGTAACTATACCACGTCTGTGGCGCTCTATGATACCCAAACCAATACAGTGGTACAGCAAAAAAAATTGTTGCCAGTCAAAAGCGGCACCCTTGGTTTAAAACAAAGTGATGCCGTTTTTCATCATGTAAAACAGCTCCCTGATTTGATCCGGGAGCTTTTTCTCCGTTGTCCCGGCAATATTGACGGTGTGGGTGTTTCCACACGTCCCAGGCCATTGGAGGGGTCTTATATGCCTTGTTTTCTGGTGGGAAAAGGGATGGGTGAGTCCCTTGCTTCGGTTGGTAGTTTGCCGGTATATGGCTTTTCCCATCAGGAGGGCCATGTGACGGCCGCCCTTTTTTCCGCTGGCAGGCTGGATCTTCTTAAACAGGAGTTTATCGCTTTTCATCTGTCGGGAGGCACCACCGAATGTCTCTATTGCGATGGTCGCGGTGGCTCTCTTAAAATTTCTATTTTATCTGCCACCAGCGATCTCAACGCCGGCCAGGCTGTGGATCGCTGTGGGGTAGCCTTGGGCCTTTCTTTTCCGGCAGGGCCCCAGCTGGAACAGCTGGCAGCCAGCTCCCAGGCTCATTATAAAATCCGTCCCTCTTTTGTGGGGAAAAATCCCTCCCTGTCAGGGGTGGAAAACCGTTGTCAAAAGATGCTTCTGGATGGAGTTCCCCATCCGGATATTGCCCGGTATGTCCTGGACTATATTGCCGCAATGTTGGAACAGATGACCCATAATGCTTTGGAGGAAGTGGGCAATCTGCCGGTTTTGTATGCTGGTGGGGTTATGTCCAATCAGCTCATCCGCCGCCGGATTGAAGCCCGGTTCCCCTGCTATTTCGCCCAGCCCGCCTTCTCGGCGGACAATGCTGTAGGTATCGCCATTTTGGCAGCGGGAAAGGATGGGTGTTCCCTTGGCTAAACCGCAAATTTTAACGGTCTCCCAGCTGAACCGGTATGTAAAAGCTTTGCTGGATGAAAATCCCCTACTGGAGGAAATCTACCTGAAAGGGGAGATTTCCAATCTCATGGATCACTTTCAGTCTGGGCACCTTTACTTTACCCTTAAAGACCACACAGCTGCCATAAAAGCTGTAATGTTTCGCTCTTATGCCGCTTTGCTGCCATTTCGACCGGAAAATGGTATGTCGGTTTTATTGCGGGGGTCGGTGTCCCTCTATGAGCGGGATGGCAGCTTCCAGTTTTATGCCACCGATATGCAGCCGGATGGTTTAGGGTCCCTTCATTTGGCTTATGAGCAGCTAAAAAAACAGCTTCTGGGAGAGGGGCTGTTTGATCCGGGACGGAAACAACCCCTCCCGGCCTATCCACAAAAAATCTGTGTGGTAACCTCAAAGGACGCCGCAGCTCTGCAGGATGTTTTACATGTGCTTTCCCGGCGCTATCCTCTCTGTACAGCAGTGGTGGTTCCGGTGACAGTGCAGGGGAAAGAGGCTGCCCCCAGTATTGTACAGGCACTGAGATATATTGATGAGCATCAGACGGGAGATTTGATTATTCTCTGCCGGGGCGGCGGTTCTTTGGAGGATCTGTGGGCTTTTAATGAAGAGCTGGTGGTCCGGGCAGTAGCGGCCTGTTCCATTCCTATCATCGCGGCTATTGGTCACGAAACCGATACTACCTTGGCGGAATTGGCCGCCGATTTGCGAGCGCCCACTCCTTCGGCAGCGGCTGAAATGGCTGTGCCTGACTGCTATGAATTGGGCCAGCGGATACTGGGAACAGAACAGTATTTGAAAATGACAGCCGATCAAACTGTGGCAAACTATAAACAGCGGTTGACTGGGGTTGCCAACCAAAAAGTACTGACTGACCCTGGGTTTTTCCTGAATATCAATAGACAAAAGCTGGATAGTTTGATAGAATTATTAGGTAATGCCAGTATAAATATACTGTTTCAGAAGAAAAGTAAATTAGGGCATTACGCTGGTTTACTCAACAGTTTAAGTCCTCTTGCCATTTTAGGACGGGGATATTCCATTACCCAAAAAAATCAGGTTTTGGTGTCTCATATCAGCCAGGTAAAACCGGGAGATCAGATTACAACCCTGGTGGGGGATGGCTTGATTCAATCGGAGGTGACATCGGTCGATGAAAAAGAAAACCTTTGAAACCGCTATGTGCCGGCTGGAAGAAATTGTAGCCACCTTAAACAGCCAAACTTTGTCTTTGGAGGAATCTTTGGCCTTATTTCAGGAGGGCGCCAGTTTGGTGGCCTTTTGCAATAAACAGTTGGCAGAGGCACAACTAAAAATTGAAACACTTTTTCCTGACACAAAGGAAGATTAATGTATGACGGATTTTAAAAATCAACTGGAAGCTGATCGAGTTATGATTGAAGGGGAACTGAGCCAGCGAATGGATCAGCTTTCCGACGGACTGCAAAAACCGGTAGTGGACGCGATGAAATATTCTCTGCTGGGCGGAGGAAAACGCATTCGTGGCGTTTTGGTTTTGGAGTTTTGCCGGCTCTGTGGTGGCTCTCTCTCAGACGCTTTGCCACTGGCGGCAGCAGTGGAAATGGTACACGCCTATTCTCTCATCCATGACGATCTGCCTTGTATGGATGATGATGATCTGAGAAGGGGAAAGCCCTCTTGTCACATTGCCTTCGGGGAAGATATCGCGCTGCTGGCGGGAGATGGCCTTTTGACCTATGCTTTTGAAACAGCCGCTTCCAGCTCTTTGGAGCCCGGGCTGGTTTTACAGGCAATACAGCAGCTGGCAGTGGCTTCTGGCACCTTTGGAATGATAGGTGGCCAGGTGTTGGATATTAAAAATATGGCTGAAAATTTGGATACCCTGCGCAGTATGTGTCAAATGAAAACGGGGGCGTTGATTCGGGCCTCGGCAAAGTTGGGATGCATTGCTGCAGGTGGCGATCCAGCAGAGCTGGAACGGGCTGACCTCTATGGGCAAAAGATGGGGCTGGCCTTCCAGATTACCGATGATATTTTGGATCTTGTCGGGGATACTGCCCTTTTGGGTAAACCAGTGGGCAGTGATCAACAGCAGGGTAAAACAACATTCACTACTTTGCTGCCGGTTGAGGCCGCTCAAGTTCTGGCAGATGAGCTGTTGGAAGAGAGCATTGGCATGTTGGAACCATTTGGTGATGCAGCGGCATTTTTAATTGCGCTAACCCGACAGTTGGCCGGCAGAAGAAACTAAAATATTTACCAGATACAACAAAAGTAAGGTTAAGGAATTGTCATTATGATAGAGCAGCTTAAAATTTTAACCAGCAATTATCTGATCAATCTCGGATTTACCGCCTGGGCCAGCGCTCAGATTTTAAAAACACTTCTGACCTTTCTGGATACCAAAAGTTTTGTGGCGGAACGGCTCTTTGGTTCCGGTGGAATGCCCAGTTCCCACTCTGCCTTGGTTTGTTCCATTGCTGTGGGAATGTCTCGAAAGATGGGATTTGCCTCGCCGGAATTCGCCTTGGCTTTGGTACTGGCCGCCATTGTAATGTACGATGCCATGGGTGTGCGGCGTGCTGCGGGAGAGCAGGCGAAAGTTCTGAATATTATGTTGTTTAATCTGAAAAAACAAACCAATAGTTTTCTCAACAATCGCACCTTATCTGATGAGGTGGAACCCATTGAGTTGCCGCTTAACGAGACTGATAAACCGCTTTCCCCTGAAGACAAGGAGCTCAAGGAATTTCTGGGGCATACGCCGCTGGAGGTGTTGGGCGGCGCCCTGTTGGGTATTTTGCTGGCTATGATTATGCCAGTATTTTAAAAGTCTGAGGTCACCTTATGATTCTGGAAACCATTGCTTCCCCAAAAGATATTAAAAAACTAAATTATAAACAGCTTGGGCAGCTATGCAGCGAGATTCGCGCTTGTCTCATAACAACAGTATCCAAAACCGGTGGCCATTTGGCTTCCAATCTGGGTACTGTGGAGTTGACAGTAGCCCTTCACAAGGTTTTTTCCAGTCCTACCGATCAAATTGTTTGGGATGTGGGCCATCAAAGTTATACCCATAAATTGCTGACCGGACGCCGGCAGCAGTTTGATACCCTGCGTCAGGAGGGCGGGCTTTCCGGTTTTCCCAAACAGTCTGAAAGTGTCCATGACGCCTTTATCGCTGGTCATTCAGGCAATTCCATTTCCGCCGGATTGGGGCTTCTCACTGGCAAAGACCTGAAAGGGGAAAAGGGATCGGTTGTGGCAGTCATTGGAGATGGCTCCTTTACCAATGGTATGGCCTATGAGGGGCTCAATAACGCTGGAAGAAGCAACCAAAGGATGATCATTGTCCTCAACGACAATGAGATGTCTATTTCCCAAAATGTAGGTGCTCTGGCCAAATATCTGGCCAAAATTCGCAGCACTACCTCTTATTTTAAATTAAAGGATTTTACTCAAGATACCCTTTTAAAAATCCCTGTAGTGGGGGAAGGGGTTGTGGATATGGTATCTTCCTCTAAAAAAGCGGTTAAACAGATGCTGTATCACAGCAATTTATTTGAGGATTTTGGCTATGTCTACCTGGGACCGGTAGATGGGCATAATCTGGAGAGCTTGTGTGAGGTGTTTACCCGGGCAAAGGAATTGCAGCGTCCTGTGGTTGTCCACGTGGAAACGAAAAAAGGCAAGGGCTACAAGCACGCGGAACGTAACCCAAGTAAATACCATGGGGTTTCCACATTTGATATTGCAACTGGAACCATGAAGTCCTCAAAGGAAAAAAGCTTTTCGCAAGTATTTGGAGACAAATTGACCCAGTTGGCCCGGCAAGACAGTAAAATCTGTGCGGTCACCGCTGCCATGCAGCATGGAACCGGACTGAGTCCCTTTTATCAGGAGTTTGGTCATAAGGGACGGTATTTTGACGTGGGAATCGCGGAATCTCATGGTATCACCTTTAGTGCCGGGTTGGCCGCTAAAGGGCTGCTGCCGGTATTTGCGGTGTATTCCACCTTTTTACAGCGGGGATATGATCAGGTTCTCCATGACTGTTCTATTGAATCCAAACATTTGGTGCTGGCAGTAGATCGGGCTGGCATTGTGGGAGACGATGGAGAGACCCATCAGGGATTATTTGATGTGGCGTTCTTGTCCACCATCCCAGGGATATCTATCTATTCCCCAGCTACTCTGGCTGAACTGGAGCTTTGCCTGGAGCAGGCATTGTATCAGGAAAAAGGTGTGGTGGCGGTGCGCTATCCCAGAGGCGGAGAACCTTCACTGCCTGAGCGGTGGAAGGAGCCGTCGGCTTTCTATTCTTATTATCCAGGGGAGGCAAAGGACACCTTGCTGATTACCTATGGACGTATCTTTGGTGAGGTGTGTAAGGCTGTTTCCTTGCTGAAAGAGTCTGGCAAAGAGGTCTCATTGCTGAAGTTGACCAAGGTGCATCCCATTGATGAGAAACTTCTGAAAATCGCCATGGAATATTCCGGAGTTTATTTTGTGGAAGAGGGCATCAAGAATGGATCGGTGGCTCAGCAGTTTGGTTCTCTCCTGTTGGAAAATGGGTTTCAGGGCAGCTATACGATCCGGGCAGTAGACAATTGTTTTGTCCCCCAGGCAACTGTACAGAGAGCTTTTGCTCACTTGGGATTTGATGCGGGCAGTATTAAAAAAATGGTAGTAGGAGAATAGAAGTTGAAAAAGCGATTGGACATAGCACTGGTAGAACAGAACCTGGTAACCAGCCGGGAGCGTGCAAAAGCGCTGATAATGGCAGGACAGGTTTATGTCAACAACCAGAAGGCGGATAAGGCCGGGTATGAGGTATCAGATAGCGATCAGATCGAAGTTCGGGGAAACCAGCTGAAATATGTTAGCCGGGGTGGCCTCAAACTGGAAAAGGCTATGAGCTCTTTTAGCTTGGGTTTAGATGGGATGGTCTGCTGTGATTTTGGCGCATCTACCGGAGGCTTTACAGATTGTATGCTGCAAAACGGGGCTCAAAAGGTTTATGCTGTAGATGTAGGATATGGCCAGCTGGCCTGGAATCTGCGCAACGATCCCAGAGTTGTAAATTTGGAGCGTACCAATATTCGCTATCTCACCGACGAGCAGATTCCCCAGCCCATTGACTTTATCTCAGTGGATGTATCCTTTATTTCTCTTACATTAATTCTGCCTGTTGTAGAGCATTTCTTAAAAGATGGATGTAAAGCTGTGTGCCTTGTCAAACCTCAATTTGAGGCAGGTAAGGGAAAAGTAGGGAAAAAAGGAGTCGTTCGCGAGCCGGAAATCCACCGGGAAGTCATTGAAAAGGTCATTGATTTTGCTCTTTCTCACAATTTGACAGTTCTGGGGCTGGATTTTTCTCCAGTGAAAGGTCCGGAGGGTAACATTGAATATTTGCTGCTGCTGCAAAAAGGCGGCGCTCAAAACTATCTGGAGCCGGATGCTGTTTCTCAGGTGGTGGCTGACTCACATGCGCAGCTTTCTGCCCACTAGCTTTGGAAGTTGTTTTTGGGGGAATCTTGTGTGAAAATCCTGATAATACCCAATTTTAATAAACAAAATGCCTGGGATTGCACCCAGCGTCTCATTGAGAAGCTGGTAGTCCTTGGTTGTCAGGTGTTGATGGAAGATAGTCTTGCGGGACCCTTTCTGCCCCATGTTGTTGCCGGGCCACTGAATGAGCAGCTGCAAAGCTGTGATTTAATCTTTTCAGTAGGCGGGGATGGAACCATTCTTCACGCGGCTATTTTAGCTGCGTCGGTGGATAAGCCCATCCTGGGTATCAATACTGGCAGGCTGGGGTTTCTGGCTCAATTGGAGCCTTCACAGCTGGAACAATTGCCTCAAATTATAGAGGGGGACTACACCATTGACGAGAGAATGCTTCTAAAAGCCAGTGTGTACCACGAACAGGAGCTGATTCACACCGGATACGCTCTCAATGATGTGGTCATTTCTCGAATGGCCCTGGGTAAAATGGTGGATATCCATATTGACTGTGATGGACGGCCTTTTACCAACTATCGGGCGGATGGAATTATTTTTTCTACTCCTACCGGTTCTACTGCTTATTCTCTGTCCGCAGGTGGGTCTATTGTGGATCCTACTATCCACTCAATTCTGTTGACTCCCATCTGTCCCCACAGTTTATTTGATCGTTCTATTATTTTTGCTCCGGATAAAAAGCTGACCGTCTCCACCAGAGAAATCAACAACCCGGCGGAGGCCAATCTGGCTATTGATGGGGTAGTGGTAGATGGACTCTATCAGCATGATTCCATTGTCATTGAACGGGGAGAACGCAGCGCTAAGTTGATTCAGCTGAAAAATACAGATTTTTATGATATTTTGACACAAAAAATGATGATGAGGGGGAATTGAAGATGAAGTCAAAACGCCATGCCAAAATTATTGAACTGATTACCGATCATCCTATTGATACCCAGGAAGAGCTGCTCAATCAGCTCAATGAAGCTGGTTTTAAGGTGACCCAGGCTACAATTTCCCGGGATATCAAAGAACTTCGGCTGGTAAAGGCACAATCCAGCGATGGACGTTATCGCTATACCACCAGTTCCAAAGAGAGTGTGCCCAACAAAGCCAATAAGTTTAACACCATCTTTGCTGAATCGGTTACCCATGTGGACTATGCCGGCAATATTGTTGTGATCAAATGTTATGTGGGCATGGCCAATGCGGTTTGTATTTTGTTGGATTCTCTCCATTGGAAGGGAATTGTGGGAACAGTGTCGGGGGATGATACCATCTTTTTGCTGGTGCGTACCGAAAATGACGCGGTAGATTTGGCCCGTCAATTGACAAAATTGCTGAATAAGTAATTCTGTCCAGATACCAAGCAGGGGGGATTTTTATGCTTTCTCAACTGTACATTCAAAATATCGCGGTTATCAAGGAAGCATCCATTGACCTGAAAGAGGGGTTCAATGTTTTTACTGGAGAAACCGGTGCGGGAAAATCTATGCTGATAGGAGCCATCAACGCTGTTCTGGGAGGGAGAACCTCTAGAGACTTGATCCGAACAGGGGAAACTACAGCACAGGTGTCGGCGCTGTTTACCTCAGTTTCCCCTGGGGTGAGTGATTTGCTGTCCCAGTTGGGATATCCGGTGGAACCCGGCGAGGAGTTGCTGATTTCCCGGGAAATTTCTCTGGATGGAAAAACAGTTTGCCGTATTAATGGAAAGCCTGCCACTGCTTCTATTTTACGGCAAATCGCTGGGGAACTGATCCATATTCATGGCCAGCACGACAACCAACAGCTGGTGACGCCGGAACAGCATCTTCGATTTATTGACAATTTTGGCGGCCTGGAAGAGGAATTACGTACTTACCAAAAGTTATATTCCCGTCTTGGGGAAATCAAAAAACAGATGGATGCGTTGGCTTTAGACGAGAGTGAAAAAGCACGGAAGCTGGATCTGTTACAATACCAGATTGATGAAATTACCGCAGCAGAGCTTCAGCCAGGAGAAGAGGAGGAATTGCTTTCTCAACGCAAGAAGATGCGCAACCGGGAGCGGGTTATGGAAGTCCTGTCCGGGGCTAAGTGCCTCATTGACGGGGATGATCAGATGACTGGGCTGGAAGAGCTGCTGGACAACCTGTCGGCACAGGTGTCCGCTGGTGCCCAATATATGGATGAGTTGAAAGCTATGTCTGCCCGTCTGGAAGAGATGTCCTATGAGATTCGGGACTATCAGTCCACTTTGGGAGATTTGTTGGAAGAAATGGACTATGACCCCAGGCTCATTGACAATGTGGAGGAGCGGTTGGATCTCATCTACCGGCTTAAAAAGAAATATGGTTCTTCTGTAGAAGAAATTTTAGAGTTTTTGGCCAAAGCACAAAAAGAGCTGGATGATATACAGTTTTCCCAACAAAAGACAGAGCAGTTAGAAACAGAATACAACAAGCTCCTTGAGGAGGCCACCCAGGCTGCGGCAGCGCTGTCTCAGCATCGAAAAGCCGCAGGGGAAGCCTTTACCAGACAGGTAGGGGAAGAACTAACCTATTTGGATATGCCCTCAGTTAAGCTGTTTTTTTCTTTTACCCAGGGCCCACTAACCTCCAATGGAATGGATATTGGGCAGATGATGATTTCTACCAACCCAGGCGAACCTCCCAAGCCGCTTGCCAAGATCGCTTCGGGAGGGGAGTTATCTCGTATTATGCTGTCCATTAAAAACACCATGGCGGATAAAGACCAGGTAGGTACTTTAATTTTTGATGAGATTGACACCGGTGTCAGTGGGCGGGCCGCTCAAAAAATTGGTCAGAAATTGCAGCAGGTAGCTCAAAACCGACAAGTGATCTGTGTCACCCATCTGGCTCAGGTGGCTGCCTATGGCAATCATCATCTGAGAATTTTTAAAACAGTGAAAAACGAGCGCACTTTTACCCAGGTATCCGCTTTATCCCAGGAGGAAAGGGAAATGGAGCTGGCCCGTATGATGGGTGGAGACCGGGTTACACAAGCCGCCTTACAAAATGTCCGGGAAATGCTGGCGGATGCCCAGAAAACCTGTTGACAATTGTTTCAAGTTGTATTATAATGTCCGCAATGGCTAAGACGAGAACCAGTAGTTGAAGCGGGAATTGTTACAGAGAGCTTTTGGTCGCTGGAAAAAAGCACAATTCTTTTCAATAAATACATCTCCGAGCTGCCGCCTGAACCGAAGGAAGTAGGGTTGTGTCGGGTGCGCCCGTTAAAGCGCCAGAGTATGTTTGTACTCGTAAAGGCTGTTTTAGTGATAAAATGGCGAACAGAGGTGGTACCACGTTTTATACGTCCTCTATCCCAGATGGGATAGGGGATTTTTTATTTATTTAAAAATTATGTGTGATGAAAGGAAGAAAAACATATGACCTTGTTTGAGGAATTGCAGCGCAGAGGCTTGATTGCACAGATGACCAACCCCGAGTTGATTGAGAAGAAGCTCAACAGTGAAAGGGTTACCTTCTATATTGGGTTTGACGCCACTGCCGACAGCCTGCATGTGGGACATTTTCTGCAGCTAATGGTTATGCGCAGAATGCAGTTGGCTGGCCATCGTCCCATCGTCCTGCTGGGCACTGGTACCACTATGGTTGGTGATCCCACCGGTAAAACCGATATGCGTAAAATGCTCACTGTAGAGGAGATCAATTACAACGCGGAGCGTTTCCGTCAGCAAATTTCTAAATTTATTGATTTTTCTGATGATAAAGCCTTGCTGCTGAAAAATGGCGACTGGCTGATGAAGCTCAACTATATTGAAATGCTTCGGGATGTGGGTGTGCATTTTTCGGTCAACCGTATGCTGACGGCTGAAAGTGTAAAAAGCCGTATGGAGCGTGGTCTTTCTTTCCTGGAATTTAACTACATGATTATGCAGAGCTATGACTTTTTGCATATGTTCCGTTCAGACAACTGTACCATGCAGCTGGGTGGCGACGACCAGTGGTCCAATATTATTGGAGGTGTGGAGCTGGTTCGCCGGGTAGAACAAAAGGAAGTTTGCGGTATGACCTTTACCTTGCTGACAACCTCTGAAGGCAAGAAAATGGGCAAAACAGAAAAAGGCGCTCTCTGGCTGGATCCCAACAAGACTTCTCCATACGAGTTCTACCAGTACTGGAGAAATGTGGATGACGCGGATGTTATCAAATGCCTGAAGCTACTCACATTCCTGCCTATTGAGGAAATTGAGGCTATGGAGTCTTGGGAAGGCAGTCAGCTCAACCGGGCAAAAGAAATTCTGGCCTTTGAACTGACTAAAATGGTTCATAGTGAGGAGGATGCCGACAAAGCACAGGAGGCTTCCAGAGCCCTTTTCAGCGTTGGTACCGACAGTGCCCATATGCCCACTGCTTCCATTGGTGCAGCTGATTTCACTGACAATCAGATCTCTGTGCTGGATCTGCTGGTAAAAGCCCAGCTGGCCCCCTCTAAAGCCGAGGCAAGAAGACTGGTACAGCAGGGTGGCGTTACACTGGATGATGAGAAGATCAGTGATATCGGTGCTATGGTTGATAAATCTGCTTTTGACAAGGGACATGTTATTCTGCGTAAAGGAAAGAAATCTTTCAAAAAGGTTGTAGTGGAATAAGAATACCCCAATAAATAAGCCCCCTCTGAACAATCAGAGGGGGCTTTTCTGTATCTGTTATAATGCTGAAATGGAAAGATTTATTTCCACAGCAGCCAAATCAGAACATAGCCAACTGTAACGGCGGTAAGAGTAAATGGAACGCTAATTTTCATAAATTGAGAGGATTTCACTTCGTATCCGTTCTTCCGCAGAATGCCAAGGGCTGTAATATTGGCAGAGGCTCCGATAGGAGTCAGGTTGCCACCCAGTGTAGCGCCGGACAGGAGTCCAAAATACAGCAGAT